>CAMVFC010000140.1 GCA_947166655.1 uncultured Prevotellaceae bacterium | reverse complement strand
CTGCAGACCGACTGGAACATCATCTACGCCTACTTCAACGACGAGGACTTCCCGCAGAACCGATATGTCTACGCCCTGTGGTACAAGCTGGACGTGCAGAGCCAGCGCATCGTTGGCGAACTCATCGAAGTCAACACTCCGCGACCGAATGGTGGACAGGTGACGGCATCAGTGCAGATGAATGTTCCACCTTATTTATATAAGATAAGACAGCCCGTCACCACCAACACGCAAGGCACACTGAACAACGTGCCGGACAGCAAGACGGCGAAGCACCAAGAAGAAACCGTCCGCTATCAGGGAACTATCAGTTATCACGATGCCCGAAACAACGATTATGCCACACGCCAAATCCTGGACGACCCCGGAACTATTATTTCCAACGACTGGCTGACGCAAGGCTTCGACCGGGAAGCCATGGAGTTGGAGTACAAAGCTACCCTCGAGCGCCTGCGCAGCGAACGTGCTTTTTATAGCGAGGAATTGCGGCAATTCACGGAAATGTACAATACGAGCACGGCCGATGCACGTTCGTTCATGCAGGCCTCACTGGACTCTGTCAAGGCCGACTTCAAGCAGAAAACGGCACGCCTCAACGCGCGCCGCAGCACACTCTCACGCGACGACTACGAACGGCAGACGACCACCCTCTTCGAGCAATACCGCCAACAGCTCGACACCGTGGCCAGCCACTACAAAGCCACCGCCGATGCCCTCGCAGAGAGTTATAAAGCCGTCATCCGAGACATGGCTGCCCGCCATCCTGCGGAGGATATCCTGCTCACGGCTGACGGTGACCTGACGCCCTTCGGGCAACGCCTGTTCGCGCAGATGACAAACGCCTACCAAGGCAAGATATCCATATCTCACGATGAACTTGCCGCACGCATCCGTGTCTTTGTACGCGCTGTATCCACCACCGCAAACAAACGCACCCACGACGCGTTACTCAAGACCCTGCGCAAGACTGCCAAGCGTGGCAACCGCCACGCTGCAGGCAGGAGAATAATTAAACAATCTATCAATATCCTAACCCTACAACAACAATGAAGAAAATCATCCTTTCTCTGCTGCTCGCCATCACTGCCCTGACAGCCGTGGCCGCCAAACAGAAGACCGTAGTATGGAACGAACCACAAGCCATCTACAAAAGCGGCGCCAACATCCGCATCACCACCGTGGAGATGAAGCCCGAGGAAACCGTGCTGCACGTGAACATCAAGTTCCATCCTAAATACTGGATCCGCTTCAGCAGCAAGGATATGCTGATTGACGAGACCGGCCGGCACTACGCCATCCTCAGCGGCACCCACACCTGCACCGGCGAGACAGACGTCCCCCTTGACGACTATTTCTGGATGCCAGAGAGTGGAGAGGTCAACGTAGCACTCCATTTCGAACCGCTCCCAGCCGATACACGGTGCTTCAACTACAAAGAACCTGGAAACGATGAGAACGGATGGGCGTGGTGGAACATCCGTGACAGCAAAGAGGATTACCGCTCGCCCATTCCCGAAGAATGGCAGCGCAACAGCTACGCCATGGACGAGACCTTGCCCGATGCCAAAGTACAGAAAGGAACGGCTACCCTGAAAGTGCGACTCTTAGGCTACAAGCCGGAGATGAAGTTCGGCCTTCAGATACACTTCATGCCCTTGAATTCCACAAGAGAATTCTTCGACAAGAAGTTCCCCTTTGCCGACGACGGGACGCTGACGGCAGAAGTACCGCTGTATCTGGCGCGCAGCGTCAACGTTGCCATCGATGAGCCACAAATCTACTTTCGACCTGTCCTCGCACCGGGCGAAACCACCGAAATGCTCATCGACCTGAATCGATTGAAGGACCCGTTCGTGGCGTTCAAAGGATTCCTCGCCCGCACCAACTTCGAGAGCACCCGCCCAGAAAAGACCACCGAGAAGCAATCGCAGAAGAACGCCATCAAGTTGCTGGCCGACATCCAGAAGCAGAAGACGCCCATCGAGCGGCTGAACTTCTTCCGCAAACGCCTGGACAGAGCCATCGCTGCCTGCAACAAAGAGCACAAGACGTCGGCATGGAAAGCGCTGCGCCGCATGATGTATGAGCAGGACTACCTGAGTTGGCTCGTAGCCTACCCCTCTCAATATACCGACCTCCGCATCGGAATCCATTACCAAGGCCGTTCTCCGCACAACTTTGAAGAGTACGACTCCCTGAGCAAAGCCTTCTATAAGGAGTGCGAGGGAAAACTCTCCTACCCCTTCGGCTATGCGCGAGACTACCCGGAAGAGTATGCCCGCGAGGAAAAACATATCGCCGACATGGAAATCCTGTCAGCCCCTTACGCTCCGGCTTCTTTTGATTTCTGGAGAGTGTCGTGGCTTGACGACCATATCTCCGGGCTTAATCATGACCTTCAAGCGCTGAGAAGCGTACTTGAGAACCATCACGGCACAAGGGATTTCGCCAAAATCGAAAAGAGCCACATCGCGAGTATCAAGTCGCCTGCCGTACTTGCTATCCTCGAAGAGCACAAGGCAGAGCAGGAACGTCTCCGCCGA
>CAMVFC010000139.1 GCA_947166655.1 uncultured Prevotellaceae bacterium | reverse complement strand
TTCCAGACGATGGCATAGCCCTCGTTGAAACGGTTGGCAGCGTAGTAGGTGTTGGGGATGGCCGCTTCGCCCTCTTCATTAAAGTAGCCCCAAAGCAGATGACCTTTGCCATCGTCGGCACAGAACAGGGCACGCCCGCAGAAGAAGTTGCCCGCATCCTTAGCCTGTACGGAGAATGCCTCCTTGCCGCTGCGATTGATGTATCTGAGCTGGTCTTCTGCATCCACGACGGGGGCAAATTTGCCTGTGAAGGCACCCACCTTCTTATAACCTTCGCTGATGGGCTTCGGGTCTTGCTCGGTCTTGAAGAAATAGTAGAGATTTGTCTCCTTGTCGAAGGCCGAAAAGATGCCGTTCACGGAGGCGCTCGGCAGCAATAGGTTCTCGGGCAGCTCGATAACATCGCCCTCCAGGTTCATGAGGAAGGCGCCATCGTCACCATTGTTCTCGAAGGCCAAATAATCAATGATGCCCACGGTGTTTTTCTCGCTGCCCGTTGTGCCGGAGCAGGCTGTCAGGAGGAATGTGCCCAGCGCCACCAGCGCCACGCACAGAGAGGAAAGTTGATTGTTCATGAGATAATAAGTTTTATTGTTTTTTCTCGTTCAATAAAGGAAAGACACGCTGAATCCAGCGCTTAAGATGATGTTGCCTACAATGGTCCCTGTCTCGCTTCGACCTGTATCGGAGTCGTGACTATGGTAGCTATAGCTCCATGTGGTGGGCAACTGGGTTGTTGAGTACATATGGAAATCGTAATTATCTTCGGTCACACCGAAAGATGCCGAAAAGTTAATGTCAGACGTTGTTGTCCCATTTACCCAGTGTTGATTATCGGTGATGGAAGAACGGAGGACTTGCCCGGGTTCGCGGCTGACGTCAAGGGTGACATCAACGTATATAGTCCTGTGCGAACCATTGTCTTCTTTATCTTCGTGACGAAGAACGTATCTGTGGATCTTGGCTCCCACCTGCCCGATAAATTCACAATTCTTTGAGCCGGAGGTATAACCTCCAATGCCCAGGCCGTATGTAATGCTCGGCACCTCACTATCGGAACTGATATACTTGAAATCGACAGACAGGCCTGCACTAGCCTCGATGCCTCGGAAATAGGTATCGCCAGGCTGCTCTATAGGTATATAGGCTGTTTCCCCGTTGGGATAGCTGACGCGTAAGATGTCACTGCGCCAGAAGGCGGTGTTGTTCCTGTTTACTTTAACTTTTACATGGTCATCTTCTTCTATTTCCAGCCAATCTTGCTGGCTGCTTACACTGGTGCCTGCTGGGAGGTTGAAGGTCCAGTCAACACCTTTCGACGAGATAACCTCAAAGGGTGAGTCCTCCCCGGCTTGGTCGTAAGCTTCAATATCGTGGACGGTCTGCACGTATTGCATGAACGCGATATCGTCAATCGCGTCCACAATGTCGGTATATGGGAAGTGAGTCACAAGGCTCTGGCTCACAAAGTCACCATGCTCGACACCGTCGGCATCGACCTTGGAGAAAGAGAGTTGATCGAGATAGGCATAGGGGATTCGTATGACCTCCCCGTTGTTCTTATGGATTTCCCAATACTTTTCGATGACGTTTATGGAGCTGGCTTGTGCGTTCAGACAGGAGGTGAACAGGATTAGGATTATGTAGCTGAGTTTTTTCATCTATTACGGAGTATGAGGGTTTGCTGATGGACTTGGAGGACATAGAAACCTTTGGCGAGAGAGCGCAAAGAGAAGGTGTAAGGCCGAGACGGTTCTGCCCTTCCGTTGGCGATGAGTCTGCCGGATGCGTCAAACAACCGGACGTGGGCTCCAGCCGGGAGGCCAAGGAGCGTCACTACTCCGTCGCGCTCTTCCAACGTGAGCCCGCTGGCTGCAGGGTTCCCAATGGCTACCGAGGTATCATCGTCGTAGAAGACGGAATGCAGCTCATCAAGCGGAACATCGACGGAGGTACTTTCATAGGCTATATGGACAGACGTCTTTTCGAACGTGACCTGAGGTTCTGAAGCCAAAGAGAAGTACATCGTGGCGCCTGTCTTAGGTTTCACGACAAGACGCCGATGTGCACTGGCTGCTTGTCCACTCAAAATGACAAGCAAAAGGAAAAGCAGTTTCTTCATTAATGATATACGTATATATAAAGAAAGATTGTTGTCACTTTGCAGGCTTCATGATCTTACCGACGGCATTACGGAAGCCCTGCACTCCTTTGGGATTGAGAATCCATAGGTCGCAATTCTCATGGACACCTCCTTTTCCTTCTGCCCAGTCCTCCAACACGACGATGTTACCCAAGGCATCGGTATGCATACGGCACCATTGTACATACAGTTCACTTCTTAACATGCCGTCAGGCAGACTGGGATGCTCGCCTAAGGCTACGGGGCTGTCAAAGGATCCGACCTCAAAGAACTGCATGGCGTAGTCCTTGCTCACTTCGGAGAAGGTGACAAGGCTGCCATCGGGCAGGGCACCTAGCTTGTAGAAGTCTTCTGCCTGCGTAGGGGGCACCTTGAGGTACTCCTCCCATGTGCCAGGCTCAGTGATATTCATGCGGAAAATCCTGCGCTTCGCAGCGACATAAATATAGTCACCCTGAAGTGTCATCTGATACTCCTCCAAGGAATTTGGAGTATATCCCTCATTCTCTTTCAACGCGACGAAATAAGGTTGGTTGAAGAGCTTGAAGTACTTTGACTTACCTTCTTTCGTGACCTGCCACACGGAGCCATTATCCACACCCCAACAAGTGCCGTTGGCGTCCATCTGGCAATGTTCCATAATGCCGAAGCCCTTGTTGACTGGGAAGCGGATGATGCCTTTCATCGCCTCCATGTCATAGAGGACGTAGTAGTTGGTTGTCCAAGACGCATCGTTTTTATCGGGCACTTCGATATAGTACAGAATGTATTTCCCGTTGTGCGCCACGATATCCATCGCCGCTGCGAAAGACTTGGAAGTGGTCACCGACTGGCCATCCCAGATGCGCATGCTGTAGGTGAAGGTCCCCACTTCATTGCCACGCTTCCTGGTGAGTAGGATAAGTTTTCCATCAGCGTACCAGATATTATGAATCCTTGGACGGGCACCCTCATAGACGCCCTTGATGCCAGGGATAACTGTGCTCACTTGCCCTGTCTGATTGTCGATGGCCAGTACTGCATTGTTCTCATCACTTTCCAGAATGTAGATGACGCTGTCGGCGAGAGCCATGTGCCGGATACCGTATTCATAGCAGCACCAACGCTTTTCCACCTGCTTCTGCTGCGCAGGGCGTGAGGTGGCTGCAC
>CAMVFC010000138.1 GCA_947166655.1 uncultured Prevotellaceae bacterium | reverse complement strand
TTGACGGGTGTCTGCGGGGCATTCGTCTCGCAGGGGGCGTCAACGGGCAGGAATTTCCACAACTGATGATCCTCCGTAGCGCCGGCACACAGCGTCACGGCAGCATTGTTCGCCGTGCTTCCGCCGGTTGCTTCGAGATACAAGCCCGACTGGTAGTTCCGGATTCTATAGTACCCGTCCCCTGCATATTCGAACGTCCAGCGCTGGTTCTCTGCTTTCGTCACAGGATAGACGCTGACCGTGCCGCCCACATTGACCTGGAAACCTCCCGTCTCCATGTTCATTCCGGCATTCCGGACGCTGTGGACATAGTAGCCCGTAAGGTCGCCCGCATTGTCCGACAGGTGCTCCAGCGTCCACTGCTGATAGGCATAGCGCCTGTTGTCATACAGCACGACGGCGGCCGAGTTGTTCGTTGATCCGCTTTGTATCGTCAGCAACTTCTGACTCTTCTTGTTGACGATGATGTAGTTGCCGTTGGTCAGCGGACACAGCGGCACGTCGGCACCCTCGCAGACCTGAACACTCCGCTCAGCGCTCTTCTGGAACGCATCGCCATACCGATAGCCACCCGGCAACGAAATGGCAAAAGAATATGCGGGGCCGTAACCGTCAAAATAGACAGGTTTGTCTCTGCACACATATTCATAACTACTGGGAGAGGCCTGACGCTCGCTGGCACCGGCAAAAGCCTTTATTCTGCCGTCTGGCAGACGGTAGACCGCCGCACCCGACCAGGCTGCACGGTTCTCGCCATAGCCCAGACGCGCACCACCCTCGCTGGTGGCCAGGCAGAAATCGCCTCGGCTCGGGCCGACAGTACCCCACCAGATACCGTTCTCCATCCCATAGTTGGCACCGACGATACCCTCCATCACATTGTGCAGTTCGTCGTTGGTCGCCACGTTGCCGTCGGCCTTCACGTGCGAGTAGAAGTCGGCATAATGGTTGAAGTCGCCCGCCAACTGGTGCGTATTTCCTTCGTCCACGTAAGGCTTCATGTAGTCATACCACTCCGTCGCCCCGTCGTTGTTACAGGTATTGCCGGCGCAGATGCGGATCCCCTCAAAGAACGGGTCTTCCTTCAGCAGTTTGGCCACAGCCTTGAAGTCGGCTTTTGTTCCCTGGTTGCTGGCTGTTACGTCCGGTTCGTTGAAGGGAGCGATGGAGACCACTTTCAGACCATAGTCCTGCACATATTTCAGTGTGGCCTTGATGACCTTGTACCATGCTTCGGGGTGATGTGTATAGACTTCCGTATTGATGTCAACAGGGTCGGAATTGAGAAGAAGCCCATCGGGATGAGTGAGCGAGATATGGCGAAGGCGATTCTTCAGATAATTTAGCTGTCGTGTGGACAGGGTGCCATCTTCATTCAAGGCATCCATCACCTGAAACGAGATACGTCCATACGTCAGACGGTCGCGCCCGATGAAGTTGATGCCGCGCAGCACGTTGCCCTCGTCGTCCCAAGCCGTGTCCATGCCCCAGTGGATAAGGGTGGGCGTACCAGGGTCGGCAGCAGCGAAAGGAACTTTCACAGCCTGTCTGTTCCACGCATGAAGATACATGGAAGCATGAGGAACATCGGCAGTTCCTGAAGGATTCTGTGCACAGGCAAATGGGGCACACAAGAAGGCCCCCATCGTCAGGAGGCAAGTCAGACTTGTTTTCATCAGTATTTGTTTCATAAAACCATGGAAGCTTGTTAAGGTGGGTTCTATCAATTAGCTTTGCATTGCTTTTAGACTATTTTCGAACAGATTTACTTTCAAGGCCGAAGGGCGAAGAGAGCCTAAGGGGGAAGTGCTCCATGGGCTGGTTCTTCGGGTTCAAGCTGCACCTGATCTGTAACGAGAAGGGGGAATTGCTCAACTTCATGATCACGCCTGGAGATGTAGATGACCGCAAGCCGCTTGACTACAAGCCTTTTGTGGAATTCCTCTACGGAAAACTCGTCGGAGATAAAGGATACATTGGAAAGGAATTGTTCCAGCGCCTCTTCGTTGACGGCATCCAGCTGATAACTAAACTCAAAAGCAACATGAAAGGAGCCATCATGAGTATGTCGGTCATCGCGCGTACATATATATATTATATTGTGCGCAAAGGTACGACTTTTTTTCTAATTCGCAGCAAATTAGCCTTTCTTTTCAGCGCTTCGGGCTTAAATTACTTTGTGAACGGACCGGCCGAGAGAAAAATGAGTTCAGAAACGAAGTGCTATGCCGGCCGAAAGGATGCCTTCGTTACCGACGCCTAATTCGATGAAAGAGCCTAAGTTTGAATGCCTGTATTCCAGGCCGATGAATGACAGCTGCCCGGCCGGTAGCCATCGGTGGCGCTCGGTGTCGAGCTGTGTGTCTTTGCGCTGTCCGCTGAACGACAGGTGCTGGTAAGAAACGCCAAAGGCGAGGCGGGAGTAGAGCGAGACATTGGTGTAGTAGGCCCACGTCCATTTGACGGCCGGCGTAAGATATAGCCTCCAGCTTCTTAGGTTGCCTTCGACCTCAACGGGCGAGTCGGTGCGATAGTATCTGGGGTCGGTCGTTGGGAAGATGTAGAAGCCTTCGGCGCTGTAGTGCTGTGCGTATTCGCGCATTTCATTGCAGTAGTACTGGTTGTCGAGCTTGTAGCTTTTTCGCTCTACTCCGAGGGTGGCGCCGAGGGCGATGTGATGGTTGAAGTGGTAGTAGTAGCTCCCGGCAAAGGATACGTACGGACCGGAATGTGTGTTGCTGCTTTCCCGAAGATTGTACATCTCTTTAAGGTCAAACATAAAGTCGTCGTAAGCCGCACTGGTCAGTCCGCCGACTCCGATTTTCAACAATAGTTCGTTGCGATACAGCCGCTCCGGATGGCGGCGAAGGGGCGAGACAGTAGCAGGCATGATGAACGGCGGCAGCTGCGTAATGCTGTCGGTCTTAGCCTTATAGGCAAGGGTGAACAGCTCTTGGCGAGGCTTGTAGATAGCGCCTGTGACGCCATCTACGAGTAGGCCGATGGTGCCGGGCAGCGGCGCGAAGGCCTGAGCTATCGACCATCCGCTCACCTTCCTGCCGGGGATGACGGGGGCGTACTGATAGCTCTCCGACTCCACGGATATAGGTTTGTTCAGATCATCTTTCAGCACTTTTATTGTAACAGGCAGTGTGCGCGTGCAGAATGTGTCGCTTACGGTGTTGATATTCACGGGCTCGTCGGTGGGCCCGATGAGGGTGATGTCAGCTTTGTTGCTGTCGATTATTGTCATGCACGATGTGAACGACAGCGCAAGCATGCCGACGAAGGCAGCAGTGTGGAGTGAGCGTTTCATACTGGTGAGTCTATGTCGTTCATTTCTTAGTTTGCCACGCTCTCAGGCCCGTTGTAGTAGCCTGTGAAGATTATAGCTCCGGAGCTTATTTCGCGGATGAAGTAGAGGAATGGGCGGTCGGCCAGGAACGTGTGGTCTGCTTCGGTCTCTGTCTCTTGTACCAGAGCATTGTCTGCGTCCGTTCCTGTCTGGCAGCCGTTCTCGTCGAAGGCTAAGAGCACGTTCTGCTGGAGCAGGTTGATTTTGAAGCCTTCATCTGGCGTAATGGACTTGTATGACGCCTCGGGCGAGAACATACGTTTGATGCCTATTTCGCCAAGTTGAGAAATCAGTTTGCTGTGGCAGGCTTGACTGATGAACGTCGGCAGGGCGATTTCTACAACAGCATCTTTCCACGCGATGTCGTCCAACTGCTGTGCCGTGAGCTCACGCAGGAGCGAAGCAGGAGTCTGTCCGGCGGCGGGGAGCATGGCCGTAAGCTCCAAAGCCCCGTTGCCGAAGGGCAGTTTTACAGCTTGGAATGCGGCAGCCGTGGCGAAGGGCGCGGTGCGCGTGGAGTGCATCATAGGCACTTGCGCTGTGGTGCCATCAGCCGTTGTGAAAGCGTGCCTTGACGTGAGCTGCTTGTCGAAGGGCACGCTCCATGCAGCCTTCAGGATTGCCGCGCTCAGGAAATAGGCCACATCGTCGGCGCTGACGTGTCCGAGGGTCTTGGTGAGCAATCCGTGTGTCTTCTGCTTGCTCCAGTCATTGATGTAGGTGAGCGCCTCTGGCGAACTGAAGTCCAGCCGGGCATAGTCGGCCGAATAATAGTTGGCGAGGAAATCGGGATAGCCGGCATAGAGAGTGAAATCATTGCGCAGGAACAGCGCATTGGCCAGATAAGCGCTGACGCTGGCGTCGGTGAGCGGCAGGTATTCGATAATCTTTTGGAAGAGGCTGTTGAATACGTCTTGGCTGATGAGATCGTG
>CAMVFC010000137.1 GCA_947166655.1 uncultured Prevotellaceae bacterium | reverse complement strand
GAATCTGTTCGGAAATAGCCTAAGAGCAATTCAAAGCTAATTTATAGAACCCACCATCAGCAAGTTATAATATTTCCTAAATTCCGCAGCACTTTAGTTTAACATTCTTTATAAATACCTGAGCAACAAAAAGTTCTTCGATGCGCGAAGCGGCAAAGCCGAGCGGCTCAGGATTTGGTCATGTCAGAAATTTCACTTACCTTAGTGCTGCAAATCAAGACAAGCAAAATCATCAATGACATGGCAAAGGTACAACAAAAATCTGAGAAAATCAGCGCTTTTGGCGGAATATTTTTCGTTTTGGACAAATTTGACCGTATTCTGTCCTCTGTAATCGACTTCCACCTAGGACTTCGCAGTAAGCTGACAGGCTATCAGTACAGCGAGATAACACGGGCCGTCTTCTCCGTTTTCTGCTGTGGCGGCACCTGCATGGAAGACCTCAACCTGTACCTGAAGGACACTCTTACGGAGCGTCCGCAAACCCGTGTCCCAAGCGCGGACACTGTGCTGCGTGGCTACAAGGGCTTTGACGGCTACAGCCCGGGCGTGTTCACCATCGGCGGGCTGATAGTCTATCTTGAGAACCGTGACGGCAATGCGAACGTGCGCTTCATGCAGGCAGACACTCACCGGCGTTTCTTCGGGATGATGAGGTCGTTCGGCATTCATGTCACCCTTCACCGTCTCACCTTTCGTCTTGGCACGCTCGCCCAGCAGATAGCGCACCTGCGTAGAGGCTCCTTAGACATTATATTTCCGCAGAGATTTTAGTCTAAGGGGTACGATGATGCCCGCCGTCAGGGGAATGTCTGTGGTAACACAGATGGTCTTCCCTGCGGCGGGCATGGAGTGAAGGGTAGCAGGATCTCCGCTACTCAGACTCGGTGGAGACGGGCATCAATTGCTCCAGTCATCGTCCCAGTTGACGCGGCCGTTGCCTTTGACCCAGGCACCACCGGCATCCCAACCGCCGGAGGGCGCGCTGTCAATGAACTTGCCTTGTGTGGTGGAGGCTTGTAGCAGCTGGGCCTGGTGTTGCAGGAGGACGATGCGCAGGGTAGGGGTCTGATATGATTTCTTCATTGCTTTATCTGTTTATTAGTTAAATGAATCTGTTATTAGCGTACGACCTTGCGACCGTTTCTGATGACGATGCCCTTCACGTTTCCGTTGATGGGGCGACCGCTGAGGTCGAAGACACGCTGGGTGCCGTTGCGGTCGATGGTGCGGACGACGGGCTCGATGGCCGTTGTCCCACTACCTTCGTCGGGGGTGTAGCTGCCGCTGAACATCATGGCGAGGCTGCGGACACCGTTGGGCATAGTGGCCTGGAAGTAGGCACGGAAGGGACCGACGTAGGCACGCGGCTCGGCGCTGGGCACCTTGTACCAGATGCCGTCGCTCTGCAGGATGTAGGCGGGCTTCTGTGCGTCATAGAGCGTGGCGTTGGGAATGGTGGCGGTGCTGCCCTTGAACTGGTAGGAGGCGCCGTCGATGACGGTGGTGCCTGCCGTCTGGTGCTGCTCCACGCTGCCTGCCTGAGCATTGACGTAGGCTCCGCCTTTGCTCACTACTATATAATAAGGTGTAAAGGCTGCCATCTGTCCACCCACCACCTCGCTGAAGGTGACGATGGTCACGCCCTCGACGTCTTCAATCACCGACGGGGCATAGACCTTGGCCTCGCTGTTATCTTCGACGTTGAGTGTCCAGGCGAAGGGCAGGCATACGGTGTAGCCCTTGTCTTCGTAGCCCTCGGTCGTGATGCGGGCCCTAAAGTCGCGGTCGTAGCTGGCAGAGGAGAAGCTGAACGCCACCTTCGGGTCGAAGTCCCAACCATCGGTCAGCATGAGCTCTGTGCCCACGTTGCCGATGACCACGTTCTTCTCGCCGTTGGCATCATGACTCTTGTCGGCAGGCAGGTAGATGATGGTCTGTTCGGACAGGCCAGCGAAGGGGAGCTTAGTATAAATCACACGCTCAACAGCAGTCGGATTACGTCTCACTGTCACGCCGGCGGAACTGAGCCAGCCTCCCTGCTCCCAGTCATTGCACTGGCTGAAATCGACGTAGCGCAGGTTGTCGCAGCCGATGAACATGTCGTTGGAGGAACTGACCATGGTGGAGGGGAAGGTGATGCCCGTCAATTGCGTGCAGTAGGCAAAGGCGGTATAGACAGACGTTACGCCTGCAGGCACGGTATAGTCGCCCGTTGTGGCACCCTTCGGGGCGCAGACATAGAGCTTGGTGCCGTCTTCGGAGATGAGCACGTCGTTGATGGCCTTCAGCGATGCGTTGCCAGTTGCAACGGTGATGCTGGCTAGATTGGGACAGTTGATGAAAGTCGTAGCAGTGACGGTTATGCTTCCACTGCCTATGCTGATGCTGGCAAGCGACTGACAGGCAGCGAAAGTCTCGTCGCCCAGTCCTGTGATGCTGTTAGGCAGCGAGAGGGAGGTGATACCTGTCCCGTAGAAAGCCTTGTTGCCGATGTATTGCAGACCCTCTGGTAGCGTGACGCTGGTGACGTCGCTGCGCTGACAGAACACTTCGGTGTTAATCTTCGTCACGGGCTTGGTGTCGTCCTTGATGATGACGGTAGTGGGTATGGTCACGTTGCCGCCCGCGCCAATATACTCTTTTACATAGTATGATGTTGCCTCGTCATCGTTAGGATAGAATACGAAGTCACCCTCTATCACCGTGGGGTCATCAGTGGTGTATTTACCCAAGCTGGCAGGGATGGGCAGATCGTTCTTTACAGTGAAATAGAACCAGTTGTCGCCCAGGTCCGACTTCATACCGTCCCGGTTGGCGATGGTTTCGGGGCAGTTGGTCTCTGTCACGCTAGCATCGGTGCCACGGCCGGCAACCAAGGGAAGCCTTGTGTTGTTCTGATCGGTGGCATAGCAGCGGGTGACGGTCATTGTGCCATTGCTGCCGCCGATGAGTCCTGCCTTCAGCTCGCCTGAGGTGGAGCGGGTGATGGTGGCCACGCAGCCGCAGTCGGTGATGGTGCCTCGCAGCACGTTGCCGCAGAGGCCGCCTGCCCATGCCGCATCGTTAGTGTTGGCGTAGGCAGTGGTGACCGTGCCATTGAAGTAGCAGCGCTCGATGGTGGCGTATGCTATATTCTTGCTGTCGGCCACGCGTCCGCCGATGCCGCCCACGCTGCCCAAGCCTGTGACGGAGCTGTTCTCCACCAGCACGTCGCTGATGTAGCAGGGACTGTAGACGGTAGTGCCGAAGAGCACGCCCACATGGTTCTCTCCGAGGATGCTGGCACCGTCGATACGGACGTTGTGGACGTAGGCGTTCATAAGAGCACCGAACAGTCCCACGTTGTCATTGCCAGAAGTGATGCTCAGGTTGCTGATGGTGTGGCTTTGGCCGTTGAACTCGCCCATGAAGGGATGGTCGGTTATGCCGATGGTAGGCATGAGGACGCCCGTCATGTCGATGTCAGCACCCAGTCGCACCACGCGGCCCTCGTAGGTGCAAATGCCATTGTTGACCTCTTCGGCCAGCGCCACGAGTTCTGCGGCTGTGGTGATGACCTTGTCGCCGGCGTAGTTCGACTGAAGCTGCGGCCATAGATTCTCCATCTTCTTGAACCTGGAGTCCGATCCCATTTCGAGCGAGAGCATGCCCGTGGCGGTCTTGCCTTCAGCTATTGTTTTGCCTACAGCGGTATACTCTAATACTTTTACGGGAGCAAGTGTACAGAATTCGGTGTCGTAGTAGTTGTTTGACACAGGAAATTCTTTATTGGTAGAGATGCCGTAAACGACAGCAGCCTTGTCATCGGTGTTGCCGTCAACAGTGGCATGAATCATATTGTTCTTTATCGTATAAAACCGATACCCAGACGAAGAGTAATACGTACCCAAGGTTCCGATGGCACCGCCAACTATATCATCACCGCTGACGGAGCAGTTCAATACAAGATTATCTTTGCAATTGATCTGAGACTGTTTGGAATAAGAGTCATTACTAAATGATATTGACCAATCGGTCCCAAGCAAGGCACCGGCATATTCATCCTCACCACGGACAGTGGTGCTGATGACACGGTTCCTTTCTATGTTTGCAAGCGTTGCCTTGCCAATAATGCCGCCTGCTATATCAGCGGTTGTGGATATAGTGCAATTCATGATCAGACAATCAATGCACTGTACTCTTTGCTCATTGTCAACGATGACAGCTTTACCATTCTTATAGTATTTTCCGTCAACGTCGGGATCTTCAGTCGCAAATCCAATGATGCCGCCAACGCAGGTCGCTTCGCCGGTTATCGTACAGTCGATGACGCGTATGCCTTCAAATTTACAGCCTTTAT
>CAMVFC010000136.1 GCA_947166655.1 uncultured Prevotellaceae bacterium | reverse complement strand
TCATTCATCATTCGTCATTCATCATTAACTTATGCCTCTCACCCTCCCCGACCGGTTGCCTGCCATCGACCTGCTGAAGCAGGAAAATATCTTCGTCATCGACACTTCACGTGCGACGACTCAAGATATCCGCCCTCTGCGCATCGTTGTGCTCAACCTGATGCCTCTGAAAATCACCACCGAGACAGATCTGGTGCGCGTGCTGTCCAACACACCGCTCCAGCTTGAGCTCTCCTTTATGAAGATTAAGAGCCACACCAGCAAGAACACACCCGTCGCCCACATGCAAGCTTTCTACCACGATTTCGAGGTGCTGCGCCATGAAAAGTTCGACGGGATGATTATCACAGGTGCGCCCGTAGAGCATCTTGATTTCGAGCAGGTGACCTACTGGGACGAGATGACAGCCATCTTTTCGTGGGCTCGCACGCACGTCACCTCCACCCTCTATATCTGCTGGGCGGCACAGGCTGGACTCTATTTCCACTACGGTATCCCCAAATACCCGTTGGCGGAGAAAATGTTCGGAATCTTTCCGCAGACCACTCTGCAACCGCAGCTACCCATTTTCCGTGGCTTTGACGACATCTTCCAGATGCCGCACAGCCGGCACACCGAGATCCACAAGGAGGACATCGAGCAGGCTGCCCGCAGACTGGCCGAGGCAGGACGTACCGACGAAGCACTGACGACGATTGCAGAATCGCCCGAGTCGGGTGTCGGCATTGTAATGGCACGGAGCGGACGCGAGTTCTTTATCACGGGACACGCCGAGTACTCACCATTGACTCTTGACACAGAGTACAGGCGCGATGTAGCCAAAGGACTGTCCATCCAGCCGCCACGCCACTATTATCGCGACGACGACCCCAAGCAGCAGCCCCTCGTCAGCTGGCGTGCACACGCCAACCTTTTATTCACCAACTGGCTCAACTACTACGTTTACCAGGAGACGCCCTTTGACATTGACGAAATCCACTAAGGGTGAGAATTGAAAAAGATTATAAACAATAAGAAATATTAGATATAAGATGAGAGCCATCGAATTGCTTGCCCCCGCCCGCAACTTGGAATGCGGCCTCGAAGCCATCCGTCACGGGGCAGATGCCGTCTACATCGGTGCCCCGCGCTTCGGCGCCCGTGCGGCAGCAGGTAATTCCGTGGAGGATATCGCCCAACTGGTGCGCTTTGCCCACCCGTTCGGTGTACGCATCTACGTCACCATCAACACCCTGCTCTACGATGACGAGCTGCCCGCTGTACAGACTCTCATCGACGAACTGGCCGCCATCCACGTCGATGCACTCATCGTTCAAGACCCACGCATTCGACCCGCCTCGCTCCCTCCTTCATCCACAAACCATTCTTCATCCACAATCCATTCATCATCCACGAACCATTCGTCTTCCACGAACCATTCGTCATCGCCAAGCCCCCCCTCATCCCCGGATTTCCCTTTATCTGCGAAGAGTGTGAACGGCGGTTTTCCCGCCGTCCCCCCCGCCGTCTTCTCCCCTCTCCCCCTTCACGCCTCCACTCAGATGGACAACCGTAGCGTAGCCGACGTGCAGGCACGCCAAGCCGCTGGCTACACGCAGACGGTGCTGGCACGCGAATTGTCGCTGGAGCAGATTCGCGCCATTCATACCGCTGTGCCCCGAATGCCCCTTGAGGTCTTCATCCACGGAGCCCTCTGTGTCAGTTATAGCGGCCGCTGCTACGCCAGCGAGCATTGCTTCGGGCGCAGTGCCAACCGCGGCGAGTGCGCTCAGTTTTGCCGCCTGCCCTTCGACCTTGTCGACGCACAAGGACGTATCGTCTGCGATGCCAGCGGACGGCAACAGCGGCAACGCCATTTGCTCTCACTGAGAGACCTGAATCGTGCTGAAGCACTGGAAGAACTGATGGATGCCGGCGTCACCAGTTTCAAGATTGAAGGTCGGCTAAAAGACACTGCTTACGTCAAGAACATCACGGCCTATTACCGCAAGCGCATTGATGCCATCCTCGACCGACGAGCCGACACCTACTGCCGCTCATCCTACGGCCACTCCGAAGTAACCTTCACCCCCAACCCGCTACGTAGCTTCAACCGCGGCTTCACCGACTATTTCCTGCACGGCCGCACACACGATTTGGCGTGCCACGCCACACCCAAAGCCATCGGCGAACCCGTCGGCACCGTCAAGGAGATACGGGCAAACTGGCTGACCGTGGCAGGCACCTCCACCTTCGCTGCTGGCGATGGTCTTTGCTTTTTCACCCCCGACGGGCGCCTCGAAGGTTTCCGTGTGAATACCATCGACAGCCACGGACGCCTCTGCGTGAACGATGTCTCGCGGCTGTCTGCACTCCGACCACGAACGTCCCTCTTCCGCAATCAGGACCAGGCTTTCGAGCGTATCCTGTCGCGCCCTACAGCCACGCGCCGACGCGCCGTCAGTTGGTGTCTTGAGGACGTCCCCGAGGGCTTCCGTCTCACACTCGCCGACGATACGGGTCACGCGCATACGCGTACCTTTAATTGTACGCATGAGCGCGCACGCACGCCACAGACCGATAACTTGATACGTCAGCTCCTGCGACTGGGCGACACGCCTTTCGTCACCTCCGAGGATGCTATTACCATCCGCTTTTCCGACCAATGGTTTATCCCCGCATCCGTTCTTGCACAGTGGCGCAGGGAAATGACAGAGGAGATACTCACCCAACAACCCAGCCCCCAAGAGAGAGAATCTACCCCCCTTTCCCTGCGGGGCGGCAAGACGGAAGAACTGAGTACGCTTTCTGAACAGGTTGTCGGAAATGCATCTTCACCATTAATGACGTGCCGCTACTGCCTGCGCCACGCCATCGGACAATGCCTGCATGAGCCGGGAGCCGTGCGTGGAGAACTATCCCTGCGCCTGTCTGACGGTCGCACATTCCCGCTTTTCTTTGACTGTAAACACTGCGAAATGCAGGTTCTTCGACCGCGCTCATGAAACAGACTGCCTTCCTGCTGTTCGTTCTTCTTCTGCTCGCCGCCTGCTACAGCCCGCAGCAGCGCATCGTACTCACCACGGCAGAAGCCAACCCGACCGACAGCCTGGGCGGGAGCCTCGTTCGCCCCTATGGTGCCGGCTACAATTTCATTGTCCTGGCCGACAGCTTACCCATCATCGAACAGCGCCCTATGCACTGCAGCGAGGGCGTCGACACCGGCAGCGACAGCCTCTGGCTCCGTCGCAACGACATCGTTGTGGTAGCCGCCGCCATTGTAATCCCCGAGGACAGCACCGACAGTGTCTGGGTGAAGGTGGCGCGCGACCAGCAGACCATGGGATGGCTGCACGAGAGAACGCTGCTCGACGGCGTCGTCCCCGACGACCCTGTCAGCCAGTTTATTCACTATTCATCCACGCGACAGGCAGTGCTGCTCCTGCTGGCCTTTGTGCTGGCTGTCGCGCTCCTCTTGCTGTTTCTGAGACGGCGGCGCGACATCCGTCCCCAGACTGTTCCGTTCGACGTTCCCAGCGCCTACCCCACCGCCTTCATCGTACTGCTGGCAGCCCTCACACAGCTCTACACGCTGCTGCAGCACTCCTACCCACAGCAGTGGGTGCGTTTCTACTACTACCCCACCCTGACTCCACTCTCCCAGCCGCCCCTGCTGGCCATACTGCTGGCGGGTTTCTGGCTGTTCATCATTCTGGGCATCGCTGTCTTTTCGCAAATTCTGCGCCGTCAGCAGCTGCTCGACGCTGTCATCAATGCATTGACGCTGCTCGCCACCTGTGCTGCCGTCTATCTTTTCTTCATCGCCGTGGGGCCGTGGCAGTGGGTCGGCTGGCCCTGCCTGCTGCTTTTTACCGCCTACTCCCTGCATTATTACTTCCGCCACGCACGCGTCAACTATCTCTGTGGCCGATGCGGAGCGCCCCTTCGCCAGCTGGGCCGATGCCCCTACTGCGATGCCATCAACGAGTAACTTCCCCCATACGTCCATTCCCTTTCTCTCTGTATGCAGTTCACGTCACTCGCTTTCCTGTTGTTTCTGCCGGTAGTCTTCGCCGTCTACTGGGGTCTTCAGAAAAGACTGCGCCTTCAGAACCTGTGGCTGGTCGGCGCCAGCTATGTCTTTTATGGTTGGTGGGACGCTCGCTTCCTCGTACTGCTGGTCCTGACCTCCTTATGCAGCTATGGTGCCGGACTCTTCATCGAGCGTGCTTACGATGCAGACCGACGCAGGCAAGCCCGTATCTTCTCGGCTGCTAATATTCTGCTGAACCTCGGCATCCTCGGGGTCTTTAAGTACTATGATTTCTTTGCCGACAGTTTCTGTTCTTTGCTGGCAACCATAGGTCTTCATGCAGACCTGCCCACACTGAGGCTGGTACTGCCTGTGGGCATCTCGTTCTACACATTCCAAGCGCTCAGCTACACCATCGACGTCTACCGCCGCCGGCTGCCGGCCAC
>CAMVFC010000135.1 GCA_947166655.1 uncultured Prevotellaceae bacterium | reverse complement strand
TGGTCGATGGGGAACTGGTCGGTGTCCCATCCGTTCTGGTAGTCGCCTCGGTTGGCATCAATGCTGCCCAACAGGCCTGCATCCACGGCACATGCCAGTTCGTGCTCAAAAGTGTGTCCGGCCAGCGTGGCGTGGTTCACCTCGATGTTCACCTTGAAGTCCTTGTCGAGGCCGTGTGCACGGAGGAAGCCGATGACCGTCTCGGTGTCGGCATCGTATTGATGCTTCGTGGGTTCCATAGGCTTCGGTTCGATGAGGAATGTGCCTTTGAACCCCTTCGAACGGGCGTAGTCGCGCGCCATGCCGAGCATCGTGGCCATGTGCTCTTTCTCGCGACGCATATCCGTGTTCAGCAGAGTCATGTATCCTTCGCGTCCGCCCCAGAACACGTAGCTCGTGCCGCCCAGTTCGATGGTGGCATCGATGGCATTCTTGATTTGCACGATGGCGCGGGCCACGACATCGAAGTCGGGGTTGGTGCTGGCACCGTTCATGTAACGTTTGTGCCCGAACACGTTGGCCGTGCCCCAGAGCAGTTTGATGCCGGTCTCTGCCTGCTTCTGCTTCAAGTAGGCTACGACCTCTTTCAGGTTCTTCTCGTAGGTCTCCACATCGGGGGCTTCCGCTACGAGATCCACGTCGTGGAAGCAATAGTATTCGATGCCGAGTTTCTGCATAATCTCAAAGCCGGCATCAGCCTTGTCCTTGGCGGCCTGGATGGGGTCGGCGGCAGCGTTCCAGGGGAATGTCTTCGTGCCGGGACCAAACTGGTCGGCACCTTCGGCGCAGAGCGTGTGCCACCAGCACATGGCGAACTTCAGCCATTCGCTCATCTTCTTGCCCATGACCACGCGATCGCGGTCGTAGTAGCGGTAGGCGAGGGGATTCTTGCTGTCCACGCCTTCAAATTTAATGGCGGGGATGGAAGGGAAATAAGTAGTCATAATGTTGAAATATTGAAATATTGAAAAATTGAAAAATTGAAATATTGAAGTATTGAAGTATTGAAAAATTGAAATGCTGCAAGATTGAAACGATGCAGAATCGTAAAATTGAGGAATCGGAAAAAGACGAGCTTCACTCTTCTTTCAGGCATCGCCGCCACCTCTCGTAGGCTTCGCGGTAAGCCGCCAGATTCTTCGTGTCGGGTTCAATGACTTGCAGTTTTTTCAGGGTGGCGAAAGCCTCATGATGGTCGGCATAGATGCCGGCGCCGATGCCTGCTGCTCGTGCTGCGCCGATGCTGCCGTCGGTGTCGCAAAGTTCGATGGTGGCTCCAGTGACGCTGGCCAGTGTGTCGCGGAAGATGGGACTCAAGAACATATTGGCCTTGCCGGCGCGGATGGTGTGCAACTCCACGCCCATTGCGTGCATCACTTCCATGCCATAGGCGAAGGAGAAGACGATGCCCTCCTGGGCCGCACGCAGGAGATGGGCCTGTGTGTGGGTGTTGAAATCAATGCCGTGGAGGGAGGCGCCTGTCTCGCGGTCGCCCAGCACGCGCTCGGCCCCATTCCCAAAGGGCAGGATGGTGAGACCGTTGGCGCCGATGGGGGCCTGTGCGGCAAGGTCGTTCATGGCAGGGTAGGAGGGCAGTCCGCTCCCGTTCTCTCCTTGCGAAGGGGTGAAGAGCGTGCGGCGCATCCAGGAATTGAGGATGCCCGTTCCGTTGATACATAGGAGAACCCCCAGACGAGTCTTTTCCCCATGATTCACATGGGCAAACGTATTCACCCTGCTCTGCGGGTCGTAGGCGACATGGTCCAGGACACCATAGACGACGCCCGAGGTGCCTGCCGTCGTTGCCGCCTCGCCAGGCTCGAAGACGTCCAGCGAGAGCGCATTGTTGGGCTGGTCGCCGGCACGGTAGGTGATGGGTGTGCCGGCACGTAGTCCCAGTTCGGCCGCCGCTGCCGCAGATACCTCACCCTGCAGACCGAAAGTCGGGACGAGGTCGGCAAGCATCGAGGACGGAATGCCGTAGTAGTCGAGCAGGAAGCCTGCAGGCCGTTCTTCCCGGAAGTCCCACATCATACCTTCCGAGAGACCGCCGACCGTCGTGGCCGCAGTGCCGCTCAGGCGAAGGGCGAGGTAGTCGCCCGGGAGCATTACCTTATATATTTTAGAGAAGACGTCGGGCTCGTGCTCCCGCACCCATGCCAGTTTCGAGGCCGTGAAGTTGCCGGGCGAGTTCAGCAGATGGTCGAGACATCGCTCGTGGCCGAGGTCGGCAAAAGCCTTCTGCCCATAGGGTACGGCACGCGAGTCGCACCAGATGATGGCATCGCGCAGCGGCCTCAGGTCGCGGTCCACACACACCAAGCCGTGCATCTGGTACGAGATGCCGATGGCACAGATGTCATTGCCTTTGGTCCCCGAGGCGTGCAGCGCTTGCCGGAGGGCCTGCTTGGCGTATTGCCACCACGATTCCGGGTCCTGTTCGGCCCATCCTGTCTGCATGGCTTTGATGGGCGCTTCGTGTTCGGGCATGAAAGCCGAGGCCACGCAACGCCCGCTGGCAGCGTCCACCAGCGAGGCCTTCACGCTGGAACTGCCCACGTCGAAACCCAAGAGAATCTGTCCTTGCATAGTCGTGTCTTAATTAAAGTATATCGCCGCAAAGATAGCGCTTTCTTCGGAACTGCAAGTCAGCAAAGACAATTTTTTATTATTTTTCTTTACTATTCTTCACGCTTCACAAAAAAAACTGTACCTTTGTGCTTGTAAACAATAATTTATGCGAACCTGCTTAGAAAAAGATATCTTATGAACGTTCGAAAATCCTCTTCATTCTTCGCTCCACTCCTTCGCGGGAGAGCGGGCGTCAGTGAGGCTTTCAGCTTTTCAACATCCCCTTTTTTAATTCTTCTCCTGTTCGCCCTCTCCCTGTCTGCCTCGGCTCAGGGGCTTCGCGATGTCTTTGCCCCCGATGTTCTCGTCGGCGTGGCACTGAATCAGTGGCAGACCAACGGGCAGGATGGCCGCACCACCGCCATCGTGCGCCGTCATTTCAACTGCATCACACCGGAGAACGTGATGAAGAGCGGTCCGCTGCAACCCGTTGAGGGTCAGTTTAACTTCCGCCAGGCCGACGAGGTGGTGGAGTATGCCGAAGCCAACGGACAGCAGGTCATCGGGCACTGTCTCGTCTGGCATTCGCAGGCGCCGTCGTGGTTCTTCAAGGACGATGCCGGGAAGCCGGTCAGTGCAGAAGTGCTGCGTGAGCGCATCCGTCGCCACATCACCACCGTCGTCAGCCGCTATCGGGGCCGTGTCCACGGATGGGATGTCGTTAACGAAGCTATCGAGGATGACGGCAGCTTCCGCCGCTCGCCCCTCTATAACATTCTGGGAGAAGATTTCATCGAGGTGGCTTTCCGTGCCGCCCATGAAGCCGACCCGGATGCCGAACTTTATTACAACGATTACAGTATGTCGCTGCCGCGCAAGCGGGAGGCCGTCTGCCGCCTGGTGAGAAGGCTCAAGGAGCGCGGCGTGCGCATCGATGCCGTGGGGATGCAGAGCCACCTTAGTCTCCATCATCCCGACCTTCGCGAATACGAGACCACGATGGACTCCCTCGCCGCTGCCGGCGTCAAGGTGATGGTGACGGAACTCGACGTCAGCGTGCTGCCCTCGCCCTGGGGCTTCAACGGCGCTGATGTCGCACAGAATTTTGATTATCAGAAGGCGATGAATCCTTATACCGAGGGACTGCCCGACAGCATCAGCGCACGCTTCGAGCAGCGCTACCTCGACCTCTTCCGCATCTATCGTCGCCATCGGAACCAGCTGTCGCGCATCACCTTCTGGGGCCTCAGCGATGCACAGTCGTGGCTGAACGGCTTCCCCATCAAGGGGCGCACGGACTACCCCCTGCTCTGGGACCGCGACTATCAGGCCAAGCCTGTTCTCCAGCGTATCATGCAGCTGAAGGATGAAGACTGAAGAATGACAGGGTGGAGCAGTGCCTGCAAAACTCTCCACCTTGATTTCCGGAAAACATCCTTCACTCTATTATTCAGCTTTCGTTGACTTCTCTCCTATACCACAGATTTCACTCCCCTTTTTACAACGAATTAGACAGGTTCAAGTTTCGTCTGTTCAAAGAACCACAGATTGCACAGATTCTGGACTCGTTCGGGTGGGAGAGTCCGGAATCTGTGCAATCTGTGGTATAGGAGAACCCAGCGAAGGTTGAATCCGTTTACTTTTTTTGCAGGTTCCAAAATTTCTGCTATTTCTGCGGGACTAACAAAACTCGATGCACTTCCGCTCGAAAGCTGACGGGAAAGGGGTGAAAACTCTTGGCACTTTTCGTGAAAACTCTTGGCACTTTTAGTCAAAACCTTTGGCACTTTTCGTGAAAACCCTTGGGACTTTCGGTCGAAACCCTTGGCAGTTTCGATCGAAACCCTTAACACTTTTGTGCTGAACGCTGGCGGGAAAAGCACTGAAGGATA
>CAMVFC010000134.1 GCA_947166655.1 uncultured Prevotellaceae bacterium | reverse complement strand
GTCTATCCAGGTTATCGTCAGATCAACGAAATCCGCAAGAAGCGCGAGGAGTGGTATTCCACTGGCGAGGGCTTCCGCTCGATCGACGGCTCTATTGTCAACGCAAGCGAGAAGGCGGTTACTCTGGAATACAGATTCAATGACTATCTTCAGTACGTTGACATTGGAGTAGGTAGCGGTACTAAGGCATCGGGCGTAGAGCGTGGCAGGAATGTACGCTTCCGCAGTCGCTACATCGGCTCATGGAATCGTGCGCAAGGTTCGTCACACCGTCCGGCCATCATGGCAGAGCTTCGTCACTTGCAGACTCGCCTGCGTGACTATCTTGTTGACTTCTGGGGTACGGAAGGTACAGTCGATATACTTAACTCGTTTGAAGGTTTGAATGTCGATTTGGGAAAATGGTAGAAAGTTTTTCATTGGTTACTGCATACGAAAAAGGAGAGGCTCCGTCGCAGGGTCTCTCCTTTTTATATATATGATATATTATACCTTTATATGTATTATATAGGGCGCAGAAAAATCGTGTGCGGCGGGCCTCGCGGTCGGTCGCACACTTCGCCTTATGTCAAAAAATACACTTGTGTGGTTATTCGTCGTAGTCGGCATCGTTGACGCAGAGGGGGCGGGGGTCGATGCCGTAGAACTCGATGCCCATGAGCCACCAGCCGTTGAGGTGGACGGGGGTGGTCCAGAAGGCGGTCTTCTGCAGCCGCAGTCCGCGCAGTCCCTCGCGAGTCTCGCGGTCGGCGAGCGAGAAGAAGGGGTTGCTGACGTCGGTGCGCCCGTTGTTGGCCCACGTCTGCAGACGGGCGAGCCAGGCTATCAGCGCGGCGGTCATCTTCATCAGGTCGCGCTTGCAGTCGGCGGCGCCGAGTTCATCGACCACGTTGTTGGGCGCTCCCTTCTGCTTGATGGCGAGATAGATGCCCCAGAAGCGGTCGAGGCGGTTCACGTTGTCGGCGTTCACCTGTCCATCTTCTGCCATGCGGAACAGTAGGCAGGGCTTGTCAATCAGGTTCATATTGCGGCTCCACTCGCTCTGCAGGTCGATCTCCTGAATGCGGAAGAAGCCCTTGTCCTTCGACTTGGCGGCGGGGTCGTGCTTGATGCGCTTGTACTTCGTCGCCCAATACTCCAAAACATTGTCAAATGCAAACATAATCGTATCTGTTTTTCGGCAAAGATAGCGCAGGCCGCCCGGCGAAATGGGACAAAGCGGTTGATTGTCCCATTTTCGGCGATAGTCCATATTAATTTTGTCCGTACAGAAACAAAAAAAACGAAAGGAAGATATGAGTCAACCCTCACAGAACTACATCGACAAGATTACGAGATGGGCACAGGGCGGCGTGGAACTGAGCCGCATGAACCTGCGACCCGACCAGCGATTCAGGGCACTGCTGGTGATGAACGCCTACCGACTGATGATTGAGAACCCGACGGCCCAGCCGCGCAAGGTGGTGCAGAACCTTGCCGCAAGGGACTATGCGCTGATTGTGGCAAACGCGGAGATGGGTATCGCCGAGGACGTGGAGCTGATGCAGGTGCTCGGCATCCGTCGCGACCCTCAGACGGGGGCGGTGTCGGCCAGACGAGATACGGAGATTGCAAATGACATTTATTGCGTCAACGCGCTGGTGGGGCGGCTGAACGTGAGTCAGAACCACTTGGACAAGCTGCTGTACCAGGCGAACACCCGCTGGCTGTCGAAGTTCGGTCAGCAGACGGGCAACGTCTCTGCCATCCGTGAGGCACAGCGCAACCTGGAGAAGATGAACAACGACTGGAAGGAGGACGCGAACCCCGCCGACGCACTGAAGCCAGGGGCAGAGCGGAATATCACCAATGATATCTCTATTATCAAACCTGACAGAACCAATTACTCGCCTGAGCAACTGAAAGATTTCGCTAAGAGGATCGGTGCCAAATTTGAGGATGTTCAGGAGTTCATCGAGGGGCAGGACGGTATGATGGTGCCTGCCGACAGCGAAGAAGAGGACGACGAGGAATCAGAGGGACAGGTCTTTGATTCTTCGGAGGAAGATCAAACGACCTGTCCCCATGATTCCTCTGATGAGTATGACCCATTTGCGAGATAAACGAATATGAGCAGGAAAAAGAAACAGACGATGGACTGGGACGATGACCCGGTGGGGCAGGAACTGATGCCCGAGGTGGAGGTGGCGAAGGTCAGTCTGCGCGACTTTATCGTGCCGGCAAAGGTGACGGCCTTCGTGAACGGCTACGTGCCGTGCCGCGAGGGTGACGACGGCTATGAGCAGTTTGACGATGCAAGGCTGCGCGAGGTGTTCAAGGCTTACGTGTGTTCGTTGGGCGACCCGCTGGCACTCTACATTGAGGACTTGCAGATGGCGGGCTTCCAGATGGCCTGTTCGATGGTGACGGGCGAGCCGTGCATCTTCGCCCGACGCAAATCTTAGATAATAAGAACAAAAGGACAAAAGGACTATGGCAGACAGCGTAGATATCTATATGAACAAGCCGCAAAGGATGAGCCACGTCATCCAGGCGCACGACGAGCGGGGTGTGGCATCGCGCCGTGTCGGAAAGACGGAGCACATCGGCGACCGTGCTTTTGTGGTGGCCAAGTCGATGCCGCAGGGCATGGGTGCGTGGGGCGGCATCTCGCGGGCACAGCTGATGTGCAAGCTCATCCCCAGTGCGCTGGCGGCAATGGCCCGATTCTACGGACTGACACCGGGCGTACACTACGGTCCTGGTAAACCGCCGTCGTGGGTGCCGAAGCCGATTGCAGAACTGCGCAACTACTCGGACTCCATCTGGTTTGCCAACGGTTTTATATGGCAGATGATCTCGATGGCACAGATAGCCAGTGCCAACTCCTACACCTTCAACCACGCGCTGTTCGACGAGTGCCGCTTTGCCCGCAAGCAGAAGATCTATGAGGAATTGGTGCCTGCCATCAGCGGACAGACACACCCCTTCGGCGACCCAGGCTTTAGTCGCGAGAACCCGCTCTACTGCGGCACATCGTTTATGAGTGATGCCTCGCTGACACTGAAGGGCGCATGGCTCGAACAGGAGGAGGAGAAACTCGACGAGAAACCGATGCTGGGACCATTTACCGACATGACCTACCGACAGATTCAGACGGAGCTGGAGGCATTCGCACGGGATGTCATCAAGTGGAACGACTTCTTCTACTATGCCAAGAAGGAGGGCCGGCAGCCGATGGAGGTGAAGCCCGAGAAGAAGAAGGCGATAGAGGCGCTCTTCGAGGCGGTCAGCAAGCGCGAGGGTCCTTACAGGATTATCCCCAAGCAGTATGCCGCCGACTCGAAGGGCTGCGTGAACATGCTCGTGTCGTATAAGCTGATATCGCAGGACGATGCCGAACTGCTCTACAACCACAAGTATCTCATCACGAAGGAGGACCAGTTTGAACTGATGAAACTGAACATCCCCAACAATGCCTATCTGAAACGCATCCAGCAGCTCAGGGCGAGTGCGTTTTACTGCTGGCGGGCATCGACCTTAGACAATGCTGACATCGTGACGTTTGAGTATATCGCCCAGATGTATCGCGAGTTGCCCAGCGGCGTGTTCGGCACGTCGATCCTCAATCTTCGCAAGCGCAAGGCCAACGACGGATTCTACACGAACCTCGACATCGAGAACGTGCATGGCTACATCCCCGACGACGCGCCGTGCATCGACAAGAGCGTGACGCTGCAGACGGCCACGCAGATCAAGAGCGGCGCGAAATACACGGAGCAGTACGAGGCTTACGACTTCGACCGGCTGGCCCGCGTCGATGACTGCACGCAGGACGGTGACGTGGTGGACATGCTGCCGCTGCACATCGCCTTCGACTATAATGACAAGATGAACTGCATCGTTACAGGTCAGGTGTATCGCCGCGACGGGGTGGAATGTCTGAATGTGCTGGGCTCGATGTACGTGCAGTACGAACGCAAGCTCTACGCCCTGCTGGAGGACTGGAACCGCTACTACGGGCCGCACAAGAACCACAACCGCACCGTCTATTACTACTACGACTCGACGGCCAAGTTCAAGGGCTATGCCATCGAGAAGAACCTCGACTTCAAGGACACCATCATCGGACAGCTACAGAAGTATCAGTGGGACGTGATCGGCATCGACATGGGCCACCCGATGTTCCACACCGAGAAATGGAAAATCATCAACGAGGCACTGGGCGGCTTCGCCTATCCCGGCATCCGAATCAACCGCATCAACAACGAGGCACTTATCCTGGCAATGGAGCAGGCCGAAATCAAAGTGTCATACACTGGCACGACGAAGACCATCAAGAAGGACAAGAGTCAGGAGAAGAAGGCCGAGACCGAGGACAACCCGATGGCTACCCGTACCGATATCACCGACGCTTTCGACTCGCTGTATATCGGTGTGAAGCTGTTCCGATTCAGGACGAGTCTGCTCATGACGCCGGGCGGGCACTGATCAATCTTCGTTATAGGGGTCGATGTCGGCGGGCGC
>CAMVFC010000133.1 GCA_947166655.1 uncultured Prevotellaceae bacterium | reverse complement strand
GGGATAAAACTATTCAGGCAGCCAAGACGTGTTCTGGCTGCCTGAATGGTATCTTTATGAGTAGGGCGGTTTACTTGTTGAGTGTCCAGGTGGCACCGTCCTTTGTGTCTTTAATTTCGAATCCGAGTTCGGCGAGTGAGTCTCGTATCTTGTCGCTGGTGGCCCAGTCGCGGTTGGCTTTGGCGATGGCTCTCTGTTCGAGGAGCATGTCAACGACGTGTCCGAATGCTTCCTCGCGGGCTGCATTTGTGGCAGAGGTGTCTGCCGTCAGTCCAAGGATGTCGTTGGTGAAGAGGTGCATTGTGTCGGCAAGTTCGTGCAGGTCCTCTGCGCTGATGGTTCCTTTTCGATCGAGCACGCGGTTGATGGCGGTAGCTGCGTCGAAAAGATGGCTGATGACGGTGGGCGAGGCGAGGTCGTCATTCATGGCATCGTAGCACTTTTGTCGCAGTTCGCTGACCGTCTTGTGCGTCTGCTCGTCGCTTGCCTTGGCGGGTGTGATCCGCTTCAGGTCGGCGATGGCATTCATCAGTCGCTGCAAGCCTTTTTCTGCGGCCTGCAGGGCTTCGTTGGAGAAGTCGACCGTGGAGCGGTAGTGTGCCTGCAGGAGGAAGAAGCGTATGGTCATGGGCGAGTATGCCTGTGTGAGCTTCTCGTGCTGTCCGGTGAAGAACTCGTTGAGCGTGATGAAGTTGCCGAGCGATTTTCCCATCTTCTGTCCGCCGACCGTGAGCATGTTGCAGTGCATCCAGTATTTGACCATGTCTGTTCCCTGGCTGGCCACGGCCTGTGCGATTTCACATTCGTGGTGTGGGAATACCAGATCCATTCCGCCTCCGTGGATGTCGAAGTGCGCACCGAGGTACTTTCGTCCCATGGCCGTGCACTCGCAGTGCCATCCAGGGAAGCCAACGCTCCAGGGTGACGGCCATCGCATGATGTGCTCCGGCTGTGCACGTTTCCAGAGGGCGAAGTCCACCTGGTTGCGTTTCTCGCTGACGCCGTCGAGTTCTCGCGAGTTATTGATGACATCGGTGAGGTTGCGTCCCGAGAGTTTGCCGTAGCGGTGGTGCTCGTTGTATTTCTCTACGTCGAAATAGACCGAGCCTTGGCTCTCGTAGGCGTAGCCATTCTCAAGGATTTCCTTGACGAGTTGTATCTGCTCGATGATGTGTCCCGTGGCGTGTGGCTCGATGCTGGGCGGCAAACAGTTGAGTGCCCGCATGGCATCGTGGAAGCGGTTGGTGTAGTATTGTGCCACCTCCATGGGTTCCAACTGCTCGATTCGTGCCTTTTTTGCGATCTTGTCCTCGCCCTCGTCAGCATCGTGTTCCAGGTGTCCCACATCGGTGATGTTGCGTACGTAGCGTACCTTGTAGCCCAAGTGCTGCAGGTAGCGGAACAGGAGGTCGAAGGTGATGGCGGGTCTGGCGTGGCCGAGGTGTGCGTCGCCATAGACGGTAGGTCCGCAGACGTACATCCCTACCCGTCCTGGGGTGAGGGGCTTGAAGAGTTCCTTCTGCCGGGAGAGGGTGTTGTAGATGAAGAGTGCGGAGTCTATCTGACTGGTAGTATTCTCTGACATAAGTTAAAATTTAGGAAATAATCTGTTCTTGCGCAGTCGTTTTTTTATTTACGCTTCTGGTCTTCTTCGATGAGTGCCAGCAGGTGTTCCACGGCATCTTCCTGCGGTATGTTCTTCTCCACGCACTCTTTGCCTCGGTAGAGGCTGACCTTTCCCCGTGCCGCTCCGACGTATCCGTAGTCTGCGTCGGCCATTTCTCCCGGCCCGTTGACGATGCATCCCATGATGCCGATTTTCAGTCCTTTGAGATGCGCTGTCGCCGCCTTAATGCGGCGTATGGTTTCGGGCAGGTCGTAGAGCGTTCGTCCGCATCCTGGGCAGGAGATGTACTCCGTCTTTGTCTGCCGCAGTCGTGCCGCCTGCAGCAGCGAATAGGCCACGGGAATCTCGTTCTCGGGAGGTTCGCTGAGGCTGACGCGTATGGTGTCTCCGATGCCGTCGATGAGCAGTGCTCCGATGCCGACGGCGCTCTTCAGTCGTCCGTCTTCGCCTTCGCCGGCTTCTGTCACGCCCAAGTGCAGGGGGAAGGTCATCCCCTCGGCATCCATGGCCTTGCAGAGCAGACGTACCGACTGCACCATGACCACGGTATTGGAGGCTTTGATGCTGACGACGACGTTCATGAAGTTTTCTTTCATGCAGATGCGTAGGAACTCCATGCAGCTCTCCACGATGCCCTCGGGCGTGTCGCCGTAGCGACTCATGATGCGGTCGGAGAGCGAACCGTGGTTCACGCCGATGCGCACTGCCGTGCCGTGCTGCCTGCAGATGTCGAGGAAGGGCACCAGTCGGTCCTCGATCTTCTGCAGTTCTGCCTGGTACTCTTCGTCGGTGTACTCCAACTTCTTGAACTGTCGTGCAGCGTCGACGTAGTTACCGGGGTTGATGCGCACTTTCTCGCAGTAGCGTGCTGCCACGTCGGCGACGGCTGGGTTGAAATGCACGTCTGCCACCAGGGGCACGTCGCATCCCGCTGCGCGCACCTTTTCTCTAATCACGCGCATGTTTTCGGCTTCGCGTACGCCCTGTGTGGTCAGTCGTACCAGCTCGCCGCCAGCGGCAGCGATGGCCAATATCTGGCGCACGCAGCCTTCAGTGTCCATCGTAGAAGTCGTGCACATCGACTGCACGCGCACTGGGTTCTGCCCTCCGATGCCGATATTGCCGACGCGCACCTCGTGAGTCTTTCTCCTTATCATACCTTATATTTATATGTCACCTCGTCCAGCGCCTGGTTGGCCTTGACGATTTTCTGGGCGAGTCCTTTTTTATATTCGCGCACGCGAGCGGCCAGGTCTTCGTCGGTGAAGGCCAGCATCTCGCAGGCCAGTACGGCCGCATTCTGTGCGGCGTTGACGCCCACGGTGGCCACGGGGATGCCCGGCGGCATCTGTACGATGGAGAGCAGGGCGTCCAGTCCGTCGAGCATTCCCTTGATCGGTACGCCGATAACGGGCAGCGTGGTCTGTGCCGCTATCACGCCCGGCAGTGCGGCCGCCATGCCGGCTGCCGCGATAATCACGCGCAGCCCGCGGCCCTCAGCCTCGCGTGCAAAAGACTCCACCTCGGCGGGGGTGCGGTGGGCCGAGAGAGCGTTCATCTCGAAGGGCACCTGCATGTCGTCGAGCAGCTGAGCGGCTTTCTCCATGACGGGCAGGTCGCTGGTACTGCCCATGATGATGGAAACGAGTGGTTTCATATCTGAGTGTAGCTGTTGATTTTCTGCCTGCAAAGTTAGTGGCTTTTCGCCGAACTGCCAAATAATAAGGGGGCAAAAGTGTGGGAGGAGTGCTTTGTGGCCTGGTTTGTCCTCGCCGGCATCCGGCCTCGAATCAGTTCGCTGCCGCAGAACCAGGAAAAACGATGTCAAAATGCCTTTTTATAGGTCTTATTACCGAATCAGTGTAAAAAACTTTGGCAAAAAGTGCAATTTTTTTAGAAAAGTCCGTATATTTGCGGCGAACAAGCTTAATAGAGCAGCAATTATGAAACGTTTCTACCAGACTTTGATAACGATGGCCTTGTGCCTTGTCAGCACCCATGCCTTGGCTTATGACATCGCCGCAAAGAATGCTGACAGCGTCATGATATACTATAACTACATCAGCGGGCGGCAAGCGCTGGAGGTGACGTATAAGGCTGGTACGGAGCGAGGGTACACCGGCACCGTAGTGATTCCCGAAGAAGTCGTTGCCGACAACAAAGTGTTGAAGGTGAAGGGCATCGGGAACGATGCATTCTTTGGCGCTGATATCACTTCCGTTGCCGTTCCTTATGGCGTGACAAGCATCGGCGAGAGCGCTTTCTGGGACTGTTCCCGCCTTGCTGCCGTCAGTCTTCCCCACAGCGTGAGGACCATTGGGAAGTACGCCTTCTACGGTTGTTCCGGTCTCACGGACATTGTCCTGCCCGACAGCGTGTCGAGCATCGGGAAGTACGCTTTCTACGGCTGCTCCAGCCTGACCGACATCGCCATCCCCGGCTGCCTGACCAGCATCGACAGCTACACGTTCGCCGGTTGTTCGGGGCTTCGCACGGTCGCCATCCCCGGCAGTGTGTCCAGCATCGGGCTGTACGCCTTCGACGGTTGCCCCCGTCTGACCGCAGTGCACATTGCCGATCTGGCGGCCTGGTGCAAGATTCCTTTTCCGAGTGCGGACAGCAACCCCCTCAGTAAGGCCCATCATCTTTATTTAGGAGGCGAAGAAGTGAAAGAACTGGTCATCCCCGAGGGCGTGACAAGTCTGGGCGATTTCGCCTTCTTCGGCTGCACCTCCCTCGCCTCCGTCACGCTTCCGGGCAGCGTCACTGCCATTGGAACACGCGCTTTCTATGGCTGTTCTGGCCTCACCTCCATCGCCATGGGGGACCATGTGGCGGGCATTGGCGAGGAAGCGTTCCGTAGCTGCTCCCGTCTCGCCTCCGTCACCCT
>CAMVFC010000132.1 GCA_947166655.1 uncultured Prevotellaceae bacterium | reverse complement strand
CTTCATCTGTTTAATCTGTGTAATCCGTGGTTCTTTGAACAGCCGAAACTTAAATCAATAACTTATTACGTATGAAATTCACCATATTGTCGGGCGGCGAAAGCAAGGCGACGCGCCAGAGGACTCAAGAGGCAAATGCCTTCTTCGATTACATAAAAGAGGATCACAATCAATGGCTGATCAGCATGTTCCGCAATGATCTGCCACGGTTGGAACATCCGGAATATTACTCCCGCTACAGCAAGATCGCTCGGGTGCTGCCGGCCGTGGAACTGCGGCGGCAGGAGAACGGTGCGCTGATGATGCGGGCATACAACGGGCTGGTCGTGCTGGAGGTGGGACCTCTGCGCGGCGACGAGGCTCTGCGCTCGGCGAAAGAGCTGGCAGCGTCGTTGCCTGCGACCCTGGCGGCATTCATCGGTGCCGACGGAAAGACGCTGGTGGTGCTGGTGCGCGTGACGCAGCGCGACGGGTCGCTGCCCGCTACCGAAGGCGAGGCAGAAGCCTTCTATGAAGCTGCATTCCAGCAGGTGTTGCCCATTTATACGCAGGTGTTGCAGGGCTACTCCATCGTCTCACAGAGCGGCGGCCTCCGCCACGAGGTGCTGACGCCCTTGGATGCTGCCCCCTACGTAGATCTCCACGCCGCCAGCATCAAGGTCACCCCGCAAGCCTCGACGGCTCTGGAGGCAGGTGCATACGACGACCTCCCGGCGCCCCTGCATCGGCAGAAAGAAGAGGACTGGGAGGCACATGCCATCTACGAACGCATCTATGGCGATGCCGCCCGCCGTGCACACGAAGCCACGGGAATAAGTCAGCACGACCCGCTGAATCCCACCCTGCTCACAGCCGTCGCACATGAACTATGCCGGCAACAGGTGCCTCAGGAAGAGGCGTTTGCACACATCTGGCAGCACCTCAAGTTCAAGGACGGCGCTCAGGAGGACGTGGTGCGCAGCATCGTCGAGGCTACCTACGACGATGAACAGCCCGACAAACATCCCGTTCCGGGAATGCCCCGACGCGATGGCGACGCGTTGCGCGAACTCATTCGAAGGCTGGAGCAGCGCTATGCCTTCCGCCACAACAGCATCTTTGGGTGCACCGAGTTCCGCAAGAATGTCTGTGGACCAGCCCCCTGGATGGCCGTGGATCGCAGCGTCGTCAGCGACCTGACCATGGAGATGCGCCTGGCGGACATCAACGTGAGCGAAAAAGACCTCTGGACGTATGTCCTCGGACGCCGGCGCATTCCGCAATACAATCCTGTTGAAGAATTCCTCTACGAATGTCGTGGCAAATGGGACGGGAAGGACCACATCCGTGCGCTGGCGCGCACCGTGCCCACCGACACCCCTCAATGGGCAGACTGGTTCCATACGTGGTTCCTGGCGATGGTGGCGCAGTGGACAGGGCGCAACCTCCGCTTCGGCAACTCCCTGGTGCCGCTGCTCATCTCCCGCCAGGGCTTCCACAAAAGCGACTTCTGCCGCCTGCTGCTGCCACGCGAACTGTGCTCGTGGGGATTCACGGATTCGCTGACGCTGGGCGAAGAGAAGACGGTGATGCTGGCCATGGGGCGGACGCTGCTCATCAACCTCGATGAGTTCAACAGCATCTCGCCCCGCAAGCAGGAGGGCTTCCTGAAGAATCTCATCCAGCTGCCCGTGGTGAAGCTGAAGCGCCCCTATGCCCGCGTCATCGAGGATGTGCCGCGTCTGGCATCGTTCATAGCAACGACGAACCAGTCCGATGTGCTCAGCGACCCTGCAGGATCTCGTCGGTTCATCGCCGTACAAGTGACGGATGACATCGACACGCGTCAGCTGCCCAACTACGAGCAGCTGTATGCACAGGCAATGGAAGAACTGGACAACCACACCCGCTACTGGCTGGACGCCGACGAGACGACCCAGCTCATGGAGCACAACCGCCAGTTCCAGCAGCGTTCTTCGGCGCTGGCATTCTTCTGGGACTTCTACACCATCGCCGCGAGCGAGAAGGAGGAGGGTGCCGTCTGGATCTCCAGTTCCGCCCTCCTCACAGAAATCAAGCGCAGGGCCGGAGCCTCCATGCAGCCGCCAACCGTGAACAAGTTCAGCCGCGAACTGCGCAACATCCCGGAAATCCAGGTGCGCAGAGGCCACGGCTCGGACCTCTATCTCGTACGCCCGATATAGCCCCAGCTCATGATTGTCGGGGAAATGCCCCCATGAAATAATCCCACGCAAAAGCGGGGAATAAATATGGAATCTTACGCATAAAAAGCCATTGATATTCAATCTGTAATACTTAAAATGCGTAAGATTCCGACTTTTTTTTTAAGAAAATCTTTCGCGCGTGAAATACTATAATCATGCCCAAGTAGTGCCAGCCTTGCTCCTTCCTTCTCAGTAGTCAAGCGTAAAATCGATAGCAGCGGCGTAATTTCGTACACACAGGAACCCATCTCGTACATTCCCACCTTCCTTTCACCAAACTTTTTTCCCTTTTTCTTGTTCAATTAGGAAAACATTTCTATCTTTGCTCCCGTTCCACGCTGAAGATGTGTCAAAATCCCCCAATTTTTTCTTGCCAAATATTCCAAAATCCCCAAATATTATTAGCTAAAATATTCCAAAATCCCCAAATCTGTACAACAACCCTTCTGCAAGAACGGAACAGGGTTTCTTTGGTTTCGTTTCTTTCTCGCCCCCTGCTCATGAAAGAAACGAAGCCGGGCGGAATTTTCGTCCGTCCGACTTCATCGGTCAGTTGGTCAGTCCTTTCTCTCTTAGCCACTGGTCTCGCTGCAACCTGCACCCAGCCAAGGTCGGGCGGACACAAGTGAACAACTCGCCCGTCTCTGCGCTGCGGTAGTCATATTGCACTGCCGTCCGCTTTGGTCTGCGGCTAATGGTAAAGGTCTCATACTGCTCTTGCCCTTTCTGAGTGGTGTTTACTCCGTTCACTGTCATTTTCATTGCCATAGTGCTGTGTATTTAATTGAGTTGATAAAGGTCGATGATGGTGTCCTCGTCATAGTGGAGGGAATGGGTCGGGGTATGCTTGCCGATAAACGGAAAATGCTCCCTTCTCTCACGATATACAAAGAGGAACTTGCCCAACAGGTCTATGTTCTCTCTTGAACCAAGGTGTACTGAGGTGTTGAAGTCCTCGGCTACTCCCCAAACATCGTTTGCCACTCCTTCACGGCAAACGGCATCAATCAGTTTGAATGTCTCTTGTGTCATTGTTCTTGTCTGTTCTTTAAGTGGTGGAAGTGCCGATTACTCCCACCTTGTTATTATTAGGCATGGTATAAGTCGGCTTCAACTACCTCGGCTGCTATGCCAAATTCGGGATGGCTTGCAAAATAGGGCTGGTCAATGCCCGTCCAGTCCACCACATAGCCGTGGGGGAAGTTCGCTGCTATAAAGCAGTTCACCAACTCAATGCCAAGGTCGGTCTGTCCCGTCGTGTCACCATACTCCAACATGGAAATTGCATAGGTGGGAATTTGGAATGTTCCTGCGTGTCTCATAATGTGCTCTCATTAAAATTCAACAATCAGTAATCTGTTCTCGGCTACGCTTTCATTGAATTTTTTCTGAATGTTACTATATTATCTGTGACGTTTAACAACACAGAGATATGGAAAAGAAAACATCAACAAGGAAAAAGACTGTAAAGAATGAGCTGAAGAAAAACTTACCGACCCTGCTACAGGCCATCGAGCGTGTGGTGGAGTTGTCGAGGAACTCGAAAATGAGCGATGAGTTCATGCTCGAAGCAGCACCTGAGATTAGCTTGCTGGCCAACAGCTACGGCATCACCGAGCGCCAGGCCGTTCTGTTCTGTATCTGCATGGAAAAAGGACCGCGCCGCGTAGACTACGACGACCTTGCCTTGCATCTCGACATGAACAAGATCAGCGTCCTTCGCTATGCCGTCGACATCGACGCACTGGTGCGTCGCAGGCTGTTGCGCTATCGTGATGTGAAGGATGAGGACGACTTCGACATCCCCACCGCCGTTATCCGCTGTCTGAAGCATAATGAGGTGTATCAGTTGCCCAAGCGCACAGGACTGGGTTGTGCCGGTCTGTTTGATTTGCTCAATCTCTGGTTTGACGACCTGAATGATGATGCCATCTCACCACGAGAATTGCGTGAGGAGCTACAGGTGCTCTTCGATGAGAATCCGCAGGTGGGGTTTGTGCAGAAGATGAAGGCGCTGAACCTAGATAGTGACGACCAGCTGCTGCTGACGCTGTTCTGCCATCTGTTAGTGAACAATGATGACGATGATATCCGTTTCAGTCAGATTGACGACGTGTTCGACAGTCAAGGCGATTTCAATGCGGCTAAAGGCGATCTGCGGGCTGGCGAGCATTGTCTTCAGAAGCGTAGACTGATAGAGCATCTCTGTGAGGACGGCATAGTCAACGTCAATCGCTATAAACTGACGGAAGATGCCAAGCGCGACTTGCTGGCAGAGATGAAGCTCCATGCGACAGCTGAAAAGATTGCAGATGTGGTGGAACACGAGCAACTGACGCATAAGCAGCTGTTCTTTTCCAAGGATATTCAGCGACAGGTGGAGGAACTGGGCTGTTTCCTACAGCCGGAGAA
>CAMVFC010000131.1 GCA_947166655.1 uncultured Prevotellaceae bacterium | reverse complement strand
CGTCGGCGATGCGCGAGCCGCCCTTCTTCTGCCTGTCATACGCTTCGTAAGGGAAGCTCTTTGTGATGCCGCCCGATGTCTGCACGGCTATGTACATCGAGTCCGTCACCGGCTGTCCGTTGGCATCGGTGGTTTTACACTCATAGCGATAGATTGCCGTAAACTTCGACACACCAATCGTGTCTCGCTGTGCCTGTGCTGCTATCGTCAGTACAAAGGCCATCATTGTCATCATAATCTTTTTCATGCTGATAGATGTTTTATAAAGTTATTGACGTTTCTCTATTTCTTACCTGCCAAAAGTAGCTTGCACGTCAGCATGACGGTGCGGCCTACGAGGTTCGTGGTATGCACGAAGCGGTCGGTATCCACGAATGAGGTGCGCGTGTATTGGCGCACATCGAGGAGGTTTTCTCCTGTGAGCTTCCATACAGCCCACTTGGCCTTATATTGCACCGATGCTGAGAACATGGAGGCATCCTTGTACTGGCCTGGCTCCACCATGTTGTGCATGAAGTTGCATGTGCTGCGTATCTCAATGGCTGGTATCGGGAACACGGCCACCGAACCCGTCAGGCGGAGATTATCGGACGACTGGGTTGGGGAGGCGGTGCGCAGGAAATCCTGCGCATAGTCGCCCTTGATGTTTGTCTCAAGCCATGGCACTGGCGTGATGTCGGCCTGCAGCCGCACGCTGTAGCCCGTATGGTAGGAAGTGACAAGACTGCGCTGCATCATATACTCGCTGCTGCCCCACGACACATTGGCACTGGCAGAGAGCTTCGTGAAGATGGACAGTATGTTCTTCGACGCATTGATACCTCCACTGGCCGACCGCGAATGGCTGTCGCGGAATATCGACGTGCTCTCTGTTGCCGTCTGGCTCACCGTGCGGGATGAGAGCACATTGCGCTTGCCCTGACTGTAGCTGGCATTGGCACCGAAAGTGAAGTAGCTGAACGGCAATTGCTTGGTGTATCGAAGGTCGGTGCTCCACGCTTGGCTCTTGGCAATCACTCCCGATGCTGCCGAAGTGTTGCGATAATCGGTCTGAACAGGCGTGGTAAGGAGGTCCATGATGTCGCCGGCAGCGTTGCTGAACCCGCTGCTGAAATTCAGCTCAGATGTCGCGCTGAACGTGTAGCGGAACGAGACGTGTGGTTCTGCAAACATCTCAAACATTGTAGTGCGTTTATTGTCGCACTTGGAAAGATAATTCAGATTCAGGACCTTTAGGTTGAGTCCCATCGATGAATAGAACTTCCTGTCTGCCGATGTCCATGAGGTGGAGGGGTTGACGCTTGGCACGAGCTTCCATCCACTCACGCGCTGGCTTTGGCCAGCCATGCCTGGCTTTACGAGTTCCGTCTCGATGAAGTTGTAGTTTGCCGTGAGGTCAATAGGCATGTTTATCTTCCATTTGTGGCCCAGTTTCACTTGCAGCGAGGTGCTATGGCGCGTGTTGAGCTGCGTACTCTGACCTCTCTGCGAAATATCTGCCATCAGCATCAGCACCTCTGGTGTGCGAATGAAATCGACATTGCTTGTAAACGACAGCTTCTTCCCTGCCACACGTATTGTTCCCCAAAAGTTGTTGTGCACATCGATGGAGGTGGCATCTCGGTGTTGGGGGAGAAGCCCCCTTCCGGCCCCCCCTTCTGCCCCCGAGGGGGCTACTATAGACCCAGCTCTTGAAACTATTGAAGCCCCCTCGGGGGCCGTAGGGGGGGCTACTCCCTCGGGGAGAGTCTGGACGGGACTTTCATTTGTGAGAAACTGTGCCTTTGCGCTGAAGGTGTCAGAGAAATAATGGTTGCTGGCATTGTTCTCATACCTTACGCTCAGCATCGGGCGATGAGCCTTGGCAAGCGGATTGAACGACTCTGAGATATAGATATTATCACCGCCGGCAAAGTAGAACGCCTCCGAACTGGCACTACTCGTCATACGCTCGTAGGTGTAATCTGCATTAGCCCTAATCAGTCGCACGCTGTCAATCTTCTCTATGGCATTGAGACTGCCATAGCCATTTGTGCGATAGACCGATTCGCCCACGCTGCTGCCTGCCTGTCCCCAAGCAGGGAGTTTGTCGGTAGCCAGCGAGCCGAAATTGTCGCCGCCAGCGTGATTGACCATATCGTAGAGGCCAAAGTTGCCGCTGTTGCTATATTTCGCAGAAGCCAGCAACTGGAAGTTATCGGTAAACATCATCCCAGTGGCACCTGCTGCATACAAGACATCACCCTCCCTCACGCCAACGCCAAACACTGGTTGTCCGAATGGCTTGAACTGCGCCTTTCTGCTCAGTCTCACATTTATTGCCACGGCATCGCTCTCCTCATCAGCATCTATCTTGCGATGCTTGTGATGCTTCATGATGTCCACCTGTGTGGCATATTCGGCCGGGATGTTCTTCGTGGCAAGATTGTAGCGACCGCCCAGCATGTCGAGACCGCCGATGTAGAAGTTCGAGATGCCCTTGCCCATGTAGCTGATGGCACCATTCTCTGCGATGCTGATGCCTGGCAGATTCTTCAGTCCATCTTCGAGCGTCACATCACCTTTCTTGAGGAACGATGCGAGGTTGTAGGTGAGCGTGTCGCCCCGTTGCCGCAGCGGGTCGGGCTTCACCGTCACTTCCTTCAGCGAGATATTCTTCGGCGTCAGCACCATATCCACCTTCGTCGTCCGTTCCTTTAGCGATAGCCTTTCCGACTCTTTCTCATAGCTGATGTGGTTAAACTGCAACGTCACCTCTCCGCTGAGTGCACTCTTAACCTCCAGCGCATACTCGCCTTTCGCATTCGTACTGCTGAACGCCAGCGTCTTCGTGCCGCTCAGCAGCTTCACGATGACATCGCTCACGGGCTTGTTCTGCAGGTCCATCACCCGCCCCGTCACCCGGACTTGTGCCGATGCCGACACAGCCAGTGCTATAGATAATATAATGTATAATAGAAGCCGTTTCATAGTTTTTACTCCAGTTCTAAAGGCTGATACACATGCGCCTTCGTCAGCAGCGGATGGCCTCCGTTGGCAAACAGGAGTTGCTGGCCGTTGTGGTTAAATACGCTCATATCCGTGATGCTGCCATTGAGGTCGGGCACATAGTACAGGGGATTCTTGGCATACTGGCGGTTGCCATAAATATCGTTCTTATGCTTCAGCAGTTTGGCGTATCTCATCCGGTGCACATCGGGCCTTTGCTCCGGGGCGGTGATGGCTCCACGCTCCTGCTGCAACTCTGTGAGGCAGAACGTGTGCGCCTCGCTCTCGGCCTCTACGATGAGTCCCGGCAGGCCGCGAAGCCTCCACGGACCGGCCGAAGATGGAATCTCCTCGGTGTACCACACGCGCCACTCCACGCCTCGATACGTCGCCGTGGCTTGCTGGCAGAGGTAGCCGCACACGGTCAGCGTGTCATCAGAGAGCTTCCACGTGATGTCGGGTGTCTGCATTCCCGAGCTTTGCTCGCCTACCCGTAGCCTTTCACTCCCCTCATACTCATGCGGGAAGATGAACTCGCGCACGGTGGCCTGCCCCTCGGGGTAGCCCGTCCATACCGTCGGCATGTGCAGGTACGCCTCCTGATAGTCTGCCATCACATCAGCCTTTTCCGACTCGTCCCTCAGCCGATAAACCGAGCGTGGCATCGACTTCAATACCGTCCCGCCCACCTGCACCACGACCTGCATCTTGTCCGTGACGCTTTGTCCCTCAGCGTCCTGCGTCCTGCACTCGTAGTCATACACAGCCACAAACTGCGCCGTGTCGATTGTCTCTGTTTGTGCCTGCGCTGCTATCGTCAGCACGAGGGCCATCATGGTTGCTAAGATCTTTTGCATTTTCATAGGATTATAGGATTATTCCAATTCTAACGGCTGATACACGTGGCTCTTCTGCGGTGTCATCATGTGGGAATTCATGCCGACATAGTACATAGTACCGTTTAGGTTTACCTCAACCACTTCATCGGCATCCTTTGGCACATAGTAGGTCGGCTCCTTCGCATAGCGTGGATTGCCCAACGTCTTTTTCTTGAACTCCATCAACTTCTTGCGACTCGGTTTCTGGTACGCGGGGTTGCCAATCATATTGATGTCGTGCACCTCGTTCCTTGTTTCGTAGAGTGTGAAACTATGTATTCCCTCTCTGTCTTCGGCTTTCACAATCAGTCCTGGCAATCCGCGCAGTTTCCACGGGCCTGCCGACGAGGGGATTTCCTCGGTGTACCACGCCGTCCACTGCTTGCCGTAGAGCTTGCCTGTGGCCCGATGGCAGAGCAGACCGCTGATGGTCAGCGTGTCGTCCGTCAGCATCCAGTCAATCTCAGCCAACGGATCATGGGTTTCGTAGCGATGAGGATAGATGGGTTCGACGGCTATCACCTCCGACTTCTCCAAGTCGGTCAGCACATTCTGATGATGCATGATGAACGCATTCTGCATCTCCTGACTCGCCCGTCCATCCTTATTGTAGGAAAGAACGGTGGTGCAGTACGTGGCTCGGGTGCCCACCAGCAGAGCCAGTCGTATCGAGTCCGTGACATCCTGTCCCTCCTCGTCCTGCGTCTGGATGGAGTAATTGTAGAAGGCTACAAACTGTGTTGAATCAATTTTCTCGGCCTGCGCTGCTATCGTCAGCATCAGGGCCATCATGGTTTGTAAGATCTTTTGCATAGCTATTGGTAATATATTTTTCAGCCCCCTGTAGTCCCCCGGTGGGGGACACTCATTAGAGCCAGAGGTGGCCCCCTGTAGTCCCCCGGTGGGGGACACTCATTCGAGCCAGA
>CAMVFC010000130.1 GCA_947166655.1 uncultured Prevotellaceae bacterium | reverse complement strand
TAGTACTCCACTCGCAGTTATCCCTCGACCTGACTTTGATAAGAACAAATCATCCTTCACCTCACGCTTCATCCACCGCCGAGGGAATAAAGGAGTAAAGAATGAAGAATCTCGCTTCGTTCGGCGCTCGGCCTTGGACGCTTGATACTTCAAGAATGACGAATATAAGTAACCTTCAGCTCTTGACAGTAAATCATATTCTTCATTCTTCACTCTTCATCCCCCGCCGGGGGATTATAGGGGGCTTTCACTCTTCATTCTTCACTCCCCATCCCATTGTCGGTTCAGGCTGTCCAGGTCGTGCGCGAAACGCGCTGAGAAGAGGCGTGCACCTCAGTCCCATAAATGCGGTACGTCGAAGAAGAGGTCCGGACGGTCTAGGAGGAAGCCCGCCGTGTGGTAGTCCAGAAGGGGGATGCCCATTTCCTGCGCGAGTCTGTGGAGCGGAGCGTAGAACTCTGGCGAAACGTGGGAGAAGCGAGGAGATATGGTCCAAACCAGAAGGATGCCATGCTGCCGGCACAGGGAGGCGAAGCGGCGCAGATAGCGTACCTTTCTTGGGTCAACGGCAGCATCCAGTGTTTCCTCCCCCAAGACTGGAGGATGAGCACTGGGAGCAGGAATGGGAAGGTAGCCTAACGTATCTGTCTGCTGCCAGTCGAGAATCAGGCCAGCCACGTTCTCAAAAGCACGGCCGTTGTAGCGATAGAGATGAGACAGGCGTAAGGCCCAGTAGGTGCCGGCATCGCGGAAGACCGAGTCTGCGGCGTCACACTCGCCGAAGTAGGGAGCCAGGAAGAGCGTCGGGGCGAAGGCGTCGCTCTCACGCAGGAAATCGTTGGTCATCACCTCGAGACAGACCACACGGGGAACATGATGGCGCAGGAGATGACGCAGCACCATGTAGTGGGTATAGATGTTCTTGGTGGAGGTGATGCCGGCATTATAGACCGTCATGCCAAGGCTGTCCGCTATGAGTGGAGAGACATAGTGGTTGTGGCACCGCGAAGTGCCCATCAGTACGACATCCTCGCTGATGCCGGACGTAATGCGGCGGAGCTTGTAGCTCCACATATCCTGAGAACGGCGTTGCGCCACGGACATCAGACAGGCGCCGCCGCGGTCGAGGAGGAAGAGGGACGCTACGATGGTGAAGACGTAGAGGAACAGTTTGCGCATAGACGGTCAGAACTGGAAATAGATGAATTGGTTGCTGCTCAGGACACCGCAAAGCAGCGTATATGCCGAGAGGAAAGAGACCGAGAGGCAACTGCTGAGCCAGCGAGGGAGGTACTGACGGCGGTAGCCCGTCTCACGCTGAAGCTCCTGACAGAAGAGCAAGACGAGTGCCAAGGCGATGGCGATGAAGGTACCCAGCTCATGATAGGGAATGCCTGGATGAGCGAAGATACCGTACAACAAGGAAAAGGCATCGGACAACGACGGGGCACGGAAGAGGACCCAGGCCACAGAGACCAGCACAAAAGTGAGCATGACACGACCGGCACGGACAGGGCCTGCCGCAGGGCGACCGCGGACCCCCATGACACGTTCCCCACAGAGAAGGACGCCGTGCAGGCAGCCCCAGAGGATGAACGTCCAGCCGGCACCGTGCCACAGACCGGACAGCACGAAAGTCAACAGGAGGTTGCGCAAGGTGCGCCGCTGTCCGTGACGGCTCCCGCCAAGGGGAATATAGACATAGTCGCGCAGCCACGTGGAGAGAGAACAGTGCCAGCGGTGCCAGAACTCACCCACGCTGGAAGAGAAATAGGGGCGGCGGAAGTTCTGCATCAGACGGAAACCCATCACCCGCGCCGCACCGACGGCAATGAAGGAGTAGCCGGCGAAGTCGCCATAGACCTGAAAAGGAAACAGCAAGCCTGCCAGAAGGTACGAGCCGCCGTTATGGTAATCCATGTTGTTCCAGATGATATCAACGTAAACTCCACAGCGGTCGGCAAGCACCAGCTTGAGGAAATATCCCCAGGCCATCAGGCGGAGACCAGTCAGCAGACGGTCGGCATCGAAACGATGCACGCGCCGGAACTGTGGCAAAAGATGGGTGGAGCGCTCGATGGGACCTGCCACCAGCTGCGGGAAGAAGGCCACAAAAAGGGCGTAGGTGAAGAAGTCACGCTCGGCTCGCGTCCTGCCACGATAGACATCCACGCAGTAACCCAAGGCCTGGAACGTGTAGAACGAGATACCCACAGGAAGCAGCCAGCCCAGCGTAGGGAACGAGGGAAAGACGTCCGCCCCAGTACATGACTGCAGAGCGGTTGTCAACATACCTGCAACGAAGTCATAGTACTTGAACAGGAACAGCGCACCGCCGTTCAGAAGGATGCCCACGCAGAGGGCGGTAAGGCGCAGACGAGGACGGTGGGATGATTCGATGGCAAGGGCTGAGAGATAGGTGACGAGCGTGCCGCCTAGGAGCCACAACGCATAGGCGGGCTGCCAGCCCATATAGAATACATAGCTGGCAGCCAGAAGGAACAGGTTACGCAAACGGAGCCACGCCTGCGGGATGCAGAAATAGACGAGGCAGATCGTCGGGAAAAAGGCCAGGAACTGGAGAGAGTTGAACAGCATCAAAGGGACTATGGATATACTATGATTTACTTATGTTGTAACACCGTGCTCTGAATGCCTGCCGAGGCACCGCTGGCTGCTTGTACCACAGCGTGTACTCGCCCTGCGGCCGGTAGTTCACATCGCCCTCCACCCGCATGGACGTCGCCATGGTCAGCAGTGGCAACAGCAGGCACACCACCGCCAGCATACCGGTCGTCCGCAGCAAATGCCGGGCGTAGGTCAGAGAAGCGGCTCTCGAAGCATCGAGCCTCATGTAGGGGCAGTGGTACGTTCGGTCGGCAGCAGCCCGCTGGCGGTCCAAAGGTCGCTCTTGCATCGTTCTGTTCGGTTTGATGATAGTGATTCGTTCGTCAATACGTTTATTCGGCGACAAAGGTACGGCTTTCTTGCGGGGGTGACTACATAGGTACTATGGAAAAAAGCAGACAACACAAGCACCTCATGGTCAGTACTTTTCCATGGGTAAGTCCTCTTCCGCCCATGGAAAGTGCCCGCACATCTTCCAGCGACATCTGAAGGGTTGCCGTCTGTGCACTTACATTGAGGTATGTCAGGCAGACTACTGCAAGAACTCCTGTTCGAATTCTATTCATAGGAAATATTTTGAATGTGTGAATAAATTAATGTGAATAATGAAATCAGTGCCAAAGATACGGCGGTTGGCATAAGTCTGCAAGCAAATGTTGTCCCAAGGCATCCCACCAATGTCCAAATGGGACACATTGGGACAGATAGAGACAGGGTAGGAATGATTGTAGTAGAGGTATAGTGTGTTTTTAATCAGCATTTTATCAAAATGCGAACGTTTTGCTTGTGGGAATCCCTTATTATTAGTACCTTTGTACTCCAAAAGATGAAATAATGAAAAAATATATACTCTTGCTGTTGTCTTTTCCACTGTTCATCTGTGCCTGTACAGACCAGCATACCTATCGTTCCACCCTTGTTGCGTTAGATTCTCTGTGCAATACCTATCCTGATTCGGCATTGAGCGAACTCCATCAACTTACAGACAGCATCGGCCTGTTCAGTACACGAGACAAGATGTATTGGAGCCTTCTATGCACCAAAGCTCAAGACAAAGCGTTCATTCCTCATGTTTCAGATAGCATCATGAGAGAAGTGGTAGCCTATTATGACAAGAATGGAAGTGTATGCGAGCAAGCCGAAGCTCATTATTATTTGGCCAGTATTTACCGCGACCTGCATGATAGTCCTCGTTCTGTTATTGAATTTCAGAGAGCATTAAATCTTTTAGATGACAATAATATAAATAACACTCAGTTAAGTATAAACTGTTGTTCACAACTCTCGGGACTTTATAACACTCAATACCAATTTGAAAAAGCATTAAAAATCGCAAAAAGAGGGGTCGAAATTGGGGAAAAATATAATGCACTAACGCCAACTCTTTTGGCCGACGTTGCGTATACGTATATGAGAATGTACGATACCATAGCCGCAACAAGCTACTATCAATCAGCGACCCAACTTATCATGAAAAACAACATAGAGAAAATGAACACAGCAGCTATTGTGTCCGAAGCAATGAGCGTTTTCTCACTGTACAGAATGGAGCAGAAAGCAGACGAGTGCTACAATTGGCTGTCTCATTTATCTTATATGCCTCATCAAATCAATTATTATGGCAACATGACAAATTATTTCCTGTATAAGGGGATGATAGACTCTGCCATCGTATATAACAAAAAGCGCTATTCATTCCAATATCCTTCCATTTTCTCCAAGCAGGAGGCTGCCCGTTCGCTAATGAACATCTACTATCATTTGGGACAGCTCGATTCAGCCAGCTACTACGGACAGCTATATGCTGCCGCCAGCGACTCCGTGGATAACTTCTTAAAGATAGAACAGACGCGCAACGCACGCAACGAATACCAGTACCAGCGTGACATGGAAGCTGAAGCCAAAGCTTATCAGGAAGCCAGCGTAGCGAGAATGAGGCTGGTCTTGTTCGTGGGCTTCGCCGCAATCTCCACACTGGCAGGTATCCTCTACCACGTCAACCGAAAACGCGTCATGGCCCAAAAGCTGCTGGAGAAAGAGGGCATTATACAAGAACAGCGGCATACCCTCTTGCAGAAAGACGAAACACTGAATGAAACAAAGCAACGGCTGGAAAAGAGGCAGGCACAGAATGAACGCCTCACACAGATGATGCTGGCCGCTGGCAGCGAACGGATGAACGACGATGTCATCGGTCTGTTCAAAGCGGCTGCCAGAGGCAAGCGCGTCGACATCACCGAAGAGACGTGGCAGCAGCTCATGGCAGCACTGGACAAACAGTATCCAAACTTCTGCAGCCGCATCATGGAGCAATGGCCCAACATCGGCACCAACGCCATGCACATCGCCTGCCTGCATAAGTTAGGCATGAGCAACGCAGAGGCATTCACCGTCCTCGGCATCCCGCGCTCTACGTTCTACCGTCTGGCGCGCCAAGTGGACGAACAGCTCGGCGAATGAAGAATGAAAGGGCGGGGGGAGAGTCCGGAATCTTTGGCACTTTTGCTCCAATCTCTTGGCACTTTTGCTCGAAACACTTAACACTTTTCGTCGAAACTCTTGGGACTTTTGGTCGAAACCCTTAACACTTTTGTGCTGAACGCTGGCGGAAAAAGCACTAAAGGATATTGGAAACCACGTATATAAGTGCGGGGATATGCGTCTGTACGTATAGGCAAATATGTACATATCTGTCGGCCTCATGTACACCACATTTACAAGAAAAATTTTTTATATAAGGTACACCCCACTACCTTTTTGAGTTAAACACGTGTAGATGAAGGAGTAAGGGGGTAATGTAGTGGGGTGTGGTAGGTGTGGTAGTCCCCCGCTTTTTTGGTCGAAAATGTACAAAAACATCCTCTGACGACGTAAAAAAAGCGACAAAA
>CAMVFC010000129.1 GCA_947166655.1 uncultured Prevotellaceae bacterium | reverse complement strand
ATGAAGATAAACGTTGATAGCCCTTATATTGGTCTAATGACCGATCTGGGTTTAAGGGTCTCGCATAGAGCGAAAAACGCTTTTCCCTTATTCTCAGAACGGATAGCCGACCGCGATATGGAAGCCGAGGGAGTCCCAGAAGCGAGGCATGTTGTAGTAGCCGCTACGCTTGGTCTTATAAGGCGAGTGGATGCCGACGCCGATGTCGAAGCGCAACACGAGGAAGTCGAGGTCGTAGCGGAAACCAAAGCCGGTGCCGAGGGCTATCTCGTCAAAGAACGTTTTGGCATCGATGGCAGCACCGGGCCGAGCCTCATCAGGTCGCATCAGCCAGATATTACCCGCATCGAGGAACACCGCTCCGTTTAGCCCTCCGACGATTGGGAAGCGGTACTCCACGTTGGCTTCGAGTTTGAAGTTACCCACCTGGTCGACATAGCTCCAGCCCGAGTTGGCGGGGTGGTAGCTGCCAGGGCCGATGGTGCGGACGCCGAAGGCACGGATGCTGTTGGCACCGCCCACGGTGAAGAGGTCGCTGTAGGGCGCCATGGTGCTGTTGCCATAGCTCCATACGGCGCCGGCGAAGAATCTGGTGGCCAGCGATGTGGAGGCCGTCACAGGGAATGTCTCGCGGTATTCTGCTGTCAGCTTGAAAAATTCGGCGAAGGGCACGCCGAGTAGTTTCTTGTTGCGCTCCTGTACGCCGTGGCCAGCCCAGGAGTAGATGGTGTTGACAATGTTGCCAGCCTCCTTGGCAGAGAGGATGAGGGCGCGGCTGTGGCCCTTGACGGGGCGCGGCGAATAGGTGAAGGTATAGGCCATCGAGGGCACCAGCTGGTCGCGCATACTGACATACAGTGCCTGGTTGGCATTCATGATGGAATCGAATTGTGTGCTTCTGTCGACCAGCAGGTTATAGTCCAGTCGGAGGGGCACGAACTCATGTTTCACTTTGCGCCGGCGTTGGTAGGTGTAGGCTATGCGTCCGCCGAAGCTGACCATTTGGAAGTAGCCTGCGCGGTTGAGCCAGTTGGCATCGAGCTTGTAGGTCGTCGTGGCCTGCGCACGGCGGTTCAACTTCCTGACGAAGGGCAGGCGGAAGAACATCAGGCGCGGGTAGGTGAGGGTGGCCGAGGTGCCAAACTCGTAGGAGTTGAGCATACTGTGCCGCCCTTCGGAGGACTCTACGCCCGTCTGCCATTCATAGCTTCCGTAGACGTTGAAGGTCAGCAGTTCGGCACCGCGGAAGGCATTGCGCTTGGTCAGACTCCAGGACAGACCTGGCCCCAGCAAGCCGTTGCTCTTGTTGGTCAGTTTGGCATCGAACTGGCTGTCGTAAGGTCTGTCGAGGATGGCAAAGATGTTCACGTCGAGCGTGTCGCATGTTGACGAGGTGTCGCGCGGGGTATAGTTCATCTGTATACTGGAGAAGATGCCCATGCCAGAGAGTTTCTCCTGAATCAGTTCGTGCAGGCGTTGTCTGTACAGGCTGCCGCGGTCGTAGAACAGGTTGTGGCGTATGGCGCCGTATCGTAGGGGCGGGCGTCCGGTCTGTCCGCTCCAGCGGTATTTGGCGCGGTCGCGTGTCATCATACTGTCAACGATCTGATAGTCGTCGTAGGTCATGACGGTGATACTGGTGTTGCCCATGTAGAAGCGGTTCTTGGCCTGTGCCGGCATGTCAGCGCGCGGCCGTACCTGCAGATGGGCGGTCAGCGGTGTCTGCACGGTGTCTGCCCGGAACGTGATGTATTCGGGTCGGTAGAGGTAGAAGCCGTTGTTGCGGAAGAGCTCGCTCAGGCGTGTGCGCTCGGCATCGAGTTTAGGCACGTTGAACGCATCGCCGGTGTGTAGGTTCGTCAGATGGTTGGTGGCACGGATGAGGCTGTCGGTGATGGTGCCGAAGAACTGGTGCTCGATGGTTCCGAGACGGAACAGCTGCTGTGGAAAGACCGAGTAGGCAATCTTAGCTTTCAGCGAGTCGCTGGGGTCGGTCTGCACCTCATATTCCACGCGTCCGCGGAAGAAACCGTAGTTGCGCAGCGTGTTGCGTGCCACCTGTGTGCGCAGCTGCGGGTTCACGGTGCTGATGAAGACGGGCTTGGTGGCAAAGGTATTGAACATCCATCGGCCGAACATCGTGTGCGATTTGACATAGCGGTTGTACATCCAAAGCCCAATGGGGAAGGGCCATCGCATGGACGAGCTGCCGAAGACGCTGTTGTTCGGGGCGTAGGCCAGGGCGGCCTCTACCTCTTCCTTAACGGCGGCCGTGGCGTCGTCGTAAATGGCCATCTCCTGACGGATGGAGTCGCGCTGGCGTGCTGTCAGCGTCTTGTCCTTGCTCTGCTTCTCCAGCAGGGCCCGTGCGTCGTAGCTGCCTGAGAAAATATCCTCGATGGTGCTGTAGGCGTTGTAGAGCGAAGTAATCACGCCGGCCGAGTCGGCATAGGTCTTCTGCTTATCCTTATGTGGGTTGTCGGCTTTCCTCCCGTAGGCAATCTCTGAGATGCCCGTGTAGAGTTCTTCGCCGTCGGGCAGGTTCGAGGTCGTCGAGCACGCTGTCAGCAGGGCGAGCAGAGGCACGCCGCAGACAACTCTCAACTTTACATTTCCAATAATCAACTTATGAAGAGCCCGTTCCATCATTATTTGTTCTTGAAGATAAACAGTTCGCCAAATGCTTTTGCTTTCTTACGCAGCACCAGACCGGCACCCATCTCGATGACTTCGCCTTCGAGCAGTGATTCGTAGTTCTTGTCGTAGAAGACGCTGATGCTCCGGCTGGCACTCTTGTCGAGACGATACTCCACGGAAACGTTGTCGATGAGTGTCTGTCCCGTATTCTGTGCATCCTCGCCGGTGCTGACTTTTCCGCCGACGATGACGCTGATGCGGTTGCCCCAGAAACGCTTGGCAAAGCGGAAACTGTAGTCGGTGGTCGTCGCACCCGTGGCACTGGTGCCCTGTTCCACGCCGAGCGAGAGGTCTACGCTCTTCAGCGCCTTGCCGGCGATGCTCGTGATCTGGCTTTGCAGGAACGCGTTGAGAGCGTTCTGCGTGGAGAAACCTCCGCCCGATGTGGCGTTGTTGTCGGTGATGTACATTCCTGTGGCCAGCATCGTCACCGCCACGCGTCCACGCTGCTCGGTACTCATGGAGGCCAGTTCGTTCTGTATGCTCATGTCTTCCGGAGCATCGAGGGTGAACTCCAGTCCCAGGTTCTCCAGTGTCTGGGTGATGTTCATGCCGACATCGAAGTTAACCGAGCGTGGTTGGTCGTTCTCGGTGATGGTGGTTCGCAGGCGTTCGGTGGCGCTGAGGTTCAGGTGCGGGTTCATGAGGGGACCCCGGAACTCCACGTAGCTGCCGCTCTTGATGCTGAATTCCTTCAGCGGAATCACCATCATGGTGTACTTCAACGTGCCGCTGTTGATGGTGTAGCGGCCGTTAAGCTGGAGGTCTTTTTCGGGCGTGTAGCTCATGGTGAGGTCACCGCCGCCTTCGAGGTCCACGTAGCTGGAGCCGTCAGCGCTGAGCAGGACGTGTGCCTGGGCGGCATTGTCAATGGAGATGCCCATCGTGATGCGCAGGTTCTGCGGGTTTTCCCGTACCTCGGTACGGATGGGTATCGAGTCTTGGAAGTCTACGAACTCCACGAGGTCCGCCAGCTGATCCTCCACGGTCAGCGGCGAGTCGCCCATGATGTAGGTCACGTCGGTGTCGCCGAGCACTTTCAGCTTGCCGTACATGGACAGGTTGTCCAGTGTGCCTCGGAGCATGGCGTTGAAGTCCACAAACACTTTACCGTAGGCTACGGCATTGCGGTTGCGGTGGGTCTTGCGGGCGTTGATCAGTTCGTAATCCTTTGCCGCCATGTTCATGTCGATGGTGATGCGGTCCAGGTCGGCAAAGTTCACGCCACCGTCCACGACGAAGGGCGTCTTGCCGGTGGAGTAGACCTCGAAGCGGTCAAAGCGGAGGTCGCTGTTGCGGACGTGGATGGTGTCGTCGGCAAAGCGAAGGTCGAGACTGTACATCTCAGACAGCAGCTTCAGCCCGTCCGTGCGCAGATGTCCGTTCACCAAGGGCTTGCTGGTGCTGCCGCCGACGTGGATGTCGCCGATGGCTACGCCCTCCAGACGTGCCATGCCGTCGGGAATGAAGCCGTTGGCCATGCTGAAGGGGAAGCGGTCCAGCGTAGCGTTGAGATCCAGCTGACCGTCCTTCTCATCGGGCGTGTAAGAACCGGAGAAGGTGGCGATGGGCATCCCTGTCTGTAGCACGCTGCCATCGATGAAGTGACTACCGTCGGCATTAGGCAGGTAGACCGCCTGCAGCCCCACCTGTCCGAGCGGTGCCCCCTCGTAGCTGAGTTTATTGATGTCCATCTCAGTGGAGACGCTGATGTTCTCGGCGGTCTGGATGAAGTGGGCATCGCCGTGTAGCAGGCCCGCCAGTTTGGGCATATAAGGCAGTACGGACGAGAGTTCGCCGAGGTTCAGGTGGTTCACCGAGAGCGAAAGGTCTTGCAGCGCCTCAGCATTTTCGGTGCTGTAAAGCTTCAGTCCCGTGCCGTCGTCGGCGATGAGGTCCAGGTCTGCATGAATATGGCTGTCGCGGTTGATGCTGACGAAGTTATTGTCATTCAGATGGAATGTGCGGTACGCGATGATGGGATTGAGTGGGTCGAGGTGGATGCGGTAGTTATCTTCCTCAAGCAGGAACTGTGCTCCCAGGTCAACACCTTTACGGCCGAACTGGTCGTAGAAGACCAGTTTCGCGCTGGCACCGGAGGGCAGTACTTCGGCGTTCAGACGCGCGTCGAAGGTCACCTGCGGGTTTCGTCGTCCGTTGCGTACGCGGGCATCCATCTTCACGCCTGTGGAGTCTTGATAGACATGCATGGCGATGGTGTCCAGGATGAGGGCTCCCGTATTCAGCTTGTGAAGGTGTCCTCCTCCGTTGACACCTACGAAGGGGTCGAAGTTCAGGTCCAGACGGATGTCCTCGAAGCTGTAGCCGTTGGCTTCGAGCATATCGTGGATGGGGTTCTTCTCTCCCGAACGAAGGTGGACGTCCATCTGTGGCAAGTGGTGTGCCAGTTCTGTCTGGTCGATGCTGCGGGCGTCTATCTGGCGTTCCATCTCGGCCATGAAATGCTGGAACTGCTCCAGCAGTTTGTCGTAGGCCGTCTGTCCGTTGGCAGTGAGTAGGAGGTCGCCGCTGGCCAGGTACACGTGAGTCGTGTCGGGGCGCAGCATCATCTCGACGGTGACATCCGACGGGCGGTACACTGTGTCTTCGGGAATGATGAAGATATCCGAGATGCCACCCGACAAGGTGTGCTGGTCCTTGAGGTTCGTCGAGCCGTCGAGATGCAGGCACATGGCGGCCTTCTCGCGTCGTTCGGTGAGTCCTAGTCCGTGCAGGTCGATGCGGCGCAGGTCAAGGCCGAAGGTCAGGTCGGTCTGCTTCTTCAGCAGGGCATCGATGTCGGCATTCATCTCCAACAATGGATTGTCGGCCTCGGCGTGCAGGTGCCCGATGGCACGACTGACGGTAGCGTCCAGGTTGATTCCCTTCAAATCCAGTTGTCCGTATTGCAGTTGGTTGACCTGGGCTTCGGCTTGGAGATTCGTGGCAGGATGAAAGATGTCGGTGCCGCTTCCTTTGATCTTAGCCGTCATGGCTACGAGCCCTATGGAGTCACGCGGCATGAAATGGCGCACGTTCAGGCGGCGTATGCCCAGCAGAGCATCGTAACTCATAGCGCCCGACACATCGACCTGTCCTTTCACGTCGACGCAGCCGGCGCCTTCCCGTAGCTGGGCTTGCAGGCCGTAGAGCGGTCCGTCGGCCGTTGCGGTGCCTGCCATACTCATCGGGGGCAGGGCGATGCCGTCCAGAGCACCGTCGGCAAGGCCGCGCACCCAGTTGATGTTCTTTGTCTCGATGTTGAAGTCCACGCCAGCCCGTAGGTCGGTCTGCGTGGAGTCCACGCCAGTACGTGTCACCATGCCCAGCTGCCCTTTGGCATCCATGTAGATGCTTCCGGGCAAGGTAGCCTCGGCGTAGGTGAGGTCCAGACGATCCATGTTACCCTCGGCTGTCAGGGCGATGTGCAGCGGAACGTCGGGATAGCTCTTGGAGAAACCTTCGGGTAGATAAGCACTGCCCAGCGCGATGAGGTCCGCCTTGCTGAGGTCGGTCTTCACGGTGATGTTCATTGCTCCCTTCTGTCCGGCTTCTAAGGCTGCGAAGTCCATATCCACGCTTGCGCCCACCTTCGAAGAAGCCGTGCGCAGGTCAATGGACGGCAGCCCCAGGTGCATCCGTTCGCCGTCGAAATCAATGCCGTTCATGGCCAGCGATGTGGCGCCCAAGGCAAAGACCGTCGGTG
>CAMVFC010000128.1 GCA_947166655.1 uncultured Prevotellaceae bacterium | reverse complement strand
GAGGGCTTCAGCCTAATTTTTAATGTCGAAAAAAAGTTTTAGCGGACAGCAATATTTCCAAATATTGGTGTCCGCTAAAAACCTTGAGTGATTTCAGGGGCAACTATTTTCTCGGACAGCCGATATACAGGACGTATAAGTAGCCGTTTGGGTGATGTAAAGTGACAGAATATGCCTCAAAATAGCAAATATCGCCATCCTTGGTTAAGTTTATGTTGTGTGAGAGGCTGAATTTTTAGCGGACAGCCGTTGACGCCTCTTAAAAGGGGGCTTGTCTGTTGCTCAAACCTGTATTATTCGACACAAAAACATGTTTAGCGGACACCAATATTTACTTTTAGTGATTCAATATTCGCAGGTTCCCGTTGCTGGGGGACAAGAAGTGTACTCCAACAGAGCATCTGAAGCATGAGCCCTTAAACAGCGAAGGGGCTGTGTTTTGTGGACACCGCCCCTTCGCTATGCTTGTGTTTTGAGAGAGACTTATCCAAGGAAGCTGAGCAGTATGCCAGCAGCGACGGCTGAGCCGATAACGCCTGCGACGTTCGGACCCATGGCGTGCATGAGCAGGAAGTTGCGGGGGTTGGCTTTCTGTCCTTCTGCCTGCGAGACGCGGGCTGCCATGGGCACAGCGCTGACACCGGCGGAGCCAATGAGCGGGTTGATTTTCTCCTTGACAAAGAGGTTCATGAACTTAGCCAGGAGGACACCGCCGGCGGTACCGAAGCCGAAGGCTACAATGCCGACCACGAGGATGCCGATGGTCTGGAAGTTCAGGAAGGCTTCTGCCGTGGCTGTGGCGCCGACGGTGGTGCCGAGGAAGATGACGACGATGTTGTTCAGCTCGTTCTGGGCTGCTTTGGAGAGACGTTCCACGACGCCGCTCTCCTTCATCAGGTTACCCAGCATGAGGCAGCCGATGAGGGTGGCGGCGCTGGGCAGGATGAGCGAGACGATGATGGCCACGATGATGGGGAAGAGAATCTTCTCGCGCTTGGAGACTTCGCGCAACTGCTTCATCTGGATTCTGCGTTCCTTTTCTGTCGTGAGCGCGCGCATGATGGGCGGCTGGATGACGGGCACGAGGGCCATGTAAGAGTAGGCGGCCACGGCGATGGGGCCAAGGAGGTGAGGCGCCAGCTTGGAGGTGAGGAAGATGGCTGTGGGGCCATCGGCGCCTCCGATGATACCGATGCTGGCAGCCTCGGGCGAGGTGAAGCCCATAAGGTGTGCCACGATGAAGGTGACGAAGATGCCGAGCTGTGCGGCAGCGCCGAGCAGGAGGCTCTTAGGGTTGGCGATGAGGGGTCCGAAGTCCGTCATGGCGCCCACGCCGAGGAAGATGAGGCAGGGATAGACGCCCATCTTGACGCCAATGTAGAGGATGTCGAGCAGTCCGCCCTCGGCTACGACGTGGCGATAACTGTGGTAGTAGGGACTGTCGGCGTTGAGGAACTCATCGTTCCACATGGAGGTGTGGAAGAGGCCTGCATCCGGGATATTGGAGAGCAACATGCCGAAGGCGATGGGCAAGAGCAACAGCGGCTCATACTCCTTCTTAATGGCCAGATAGAGCAGCAGACAGGCGATGCCTATCATGACGGCATTCTTCCACCCGTCGCCGACGAAGAAGGACGTGAGGGCCATGTCGTTCCAGAACTTGGTCATGGCCGACGAGAAGTCGAAGTCCTGAGCAGACAGGCTGAGGGGGACAAGCAGCAGCAACAGCAGCAAAGCCATCCCTCTACCCTTCCCTGTGAAGAAGGGGAGCACAGACCTGTAGAGGTTGTTTATAAATTGTTTCATAGAAGATGAAGATGTTTTTGTTTAACAGAGGTGAGCCTGTGAGGGCGGTCTTCTTTTATCACGCGAGTTCCACCAGCGCCTGTCCGCTCTGGACCTGATCGCCCTGCTTGACGAGGACAGCCTTGACGGTGCCGGCAAACTCTGTGGTGATGTTATTGGCCATCTTCATAGCTTCCATGACGACGACGGTGTCGCCTGCCTGTACCTTATCGCCTACAGCCACGGAGACCTCGGTAATGGTGCCGGGCAGAGGGGCTGTGACGCTGCTGGCACCAGCGGGCACAGGAGCGGCAGGCGCTGCGGGTGCTGCAGGCTTGGGAGCGGGTTCTCCGGCAGGAGCTGTCTGGGGCACGGCGAGTCCTTCGAAATCGACGAGGGCGTCGCCCTGGTTGACGCTGGCGCCAACGCCAACGTGGACCTTGCGCACAATGCCATCAGCCTCGGCCGTGATGCTGTTCTGCATCTTCATGGCCTCCATGATGAGCAGCGTGTCGCCCTTCTTGACCTTGTCGCCTTCCTTGACAAGCACCTTGCTGATGGTGCCAGGCAGGGGGGCTGCAACGACATTGGAGGCCACAGGCGTGGCAGCAATGGGTTTGGTAGCCACGGCAGCAGGAGCAGCTGCGTGGTGAACAACGGGACGGGGAGCCTGCTGAATCAGCTCGGGCACCTCGACGGTGTAAGTGGTCTCGTTGACGGTCACGGAGAGCTTGCCCTCCTCCAAGGGAGCTACGGTAGCCTTAATGTCCTTGCCGTCGATATTGAATTTGAATTCTTTCATCTTGTTCACGGTCTTCGACCGCAGTTTAAGTTTGATGCTTAAAATTAAGTGCTTAAAGTTGAATGAGGACTCTCGTGTCGCTCAGCGAAGCCCAACCGCCAGAAGATTGTTAAGCCGCGCGAGCAACACGCAGGTCCCTACAGGTGCTCGTTCAGCTCGGCGTGCCAAGCGCTATGGTCAGTGTGGTGAATGGTAACGATGCCGCTCTCTTCGTCGTGGCGTCCCTGCATATAGAGGTAGACGGCGGTAGCGATGGCTGCATTGCGCGTGCTCTCGGCGATTTCTTCCTTCTCGACGACGACCTTCACGGCCTCGACGCCCGTCTTGATCTTGTCACGCGTCTTGCGAGTGACGGTGCTGAAGACGGACAGGACGAGGAAGAGCAGAATGAGAATCACGAAGACTGTCCCGATGCCCAAGCCTGTCATCAGCCACACGGCGGACCAATTGATTGATAACGTTGCAATCATGAGTTAAAAAGTTTGTGGACTTAAAGAGGAATATTACCGTGTTTCTTGGCCGGGTTCTGGAGACGCTTATCCTCCAGCTGTGCCAAAGCACGAATGATGCGGAAGCGCGTGTTGCGCGGTTCGATGACATCGTCGATGTAGCCATACTTGGCAGCATTGTAGGGGTTGGCAAAGAGCTTAGTGTACTCGGCCTCTTTCTCGGCGATGAACTCCTTAGCAGCCTCGGGACCTTTTTCTTCCTTGATGGCCTTGGCTTCCTTGGCGTAGAGCACAGCAGCAGCGCCGGCAGCACCCATCACAGCAATCTCGGCAGAGGGCCAAGCGTAGTTCATATCGCCACGCAGCTGCTTGCAGCTCATCACGATGTGCGAACCGCCGTAGGACTTACGCAGCGTGACAGTCACCTTGGGCACGGTGCATTCGCCATAAGCGTAGAGCAACTTGGCGCCGTGCAGGATGACAGCATTGTACTCCTGACCTGTACCGGGGAGGAAGCCCGGGACGTCGACGAGGGTGACTATGGGGATGTTGAAGGCGTCGCAGAAGCGTACGAAGCGAGCGCCCTTACGGCTGGCATTGCAGTCGAGCACGCCGGCGAGCTGCTTGGGTTGGTTGGCCACGATGCCTACGCTCTCGCCGTTGAAGCGTGCGAAGCCGACGATGATGTTCTTGGCGAAGTTAGGCTGAACCTCGAAGAACTCGCCGCCGTCGACTATGCTGGCGATCACCTCGTACATGTCGTACGGCATGTTGGGGTTGTCGGGAATAATTTCATTGAGATAGTCGTCCTTACGGTCGATGGGATCGGTGCACTCCACGCGGGGAGTCTTCTCCAGATTGTTTTGCGGGATGTAGCTCAGAAGCTGCTTGATCATCGTCATGGCCTCTTCCTCAGTCGAAGCGGTGAAGTGGGTGACACCGCTCTTGGTGGAGTGGACGCTGGCGCCGCCAAGTTCTTCCTGAGTGACGACTTCTCCGAGCACTGTCTTCACCACAGCCGGACCGGTAAGGAACATATAGGAAGTGCCTTCCATCATGAGGGTAAAGTCAGTCAGCGCCGGGCTGTAGACAGCACCGCCGGCACAGGGACCGAAGATGCCGCTGATCTGCGGGATGACACCGCTGGCCATGATGTTGCGCTGGAAGATTTCAGAGTAACCGGCAAGTGCGTTGATGCCCTCCTGAATGCGGGCACCGCCAGAGTCGTTCAGACCAATCACAGGTGCTCCTACCTTCATGGCTTCGTCCATCACCTTGCAAATCTTCTGGGCCATGGTCTCGGAGAGAGAACCTGCGTTGACCGTGAAGTCCTGTGCAAAGACATAGACGAGACGCCCGGCGATGGTGCCGTAACCCGTCACCACGCCGTCGCCCATGTACTGCTTCTTCTCCATACCGAAGTTATGGCAACGGTGTGTCACGAACATGTCCATTTCTTCGAAGCTACCCTCGTCAAGCAGCATGGCGATGCGCTCGCGGGCGGTATACTTACCGCGCTCGTGCTGCTTCTCGATAGCCTTTTCGCCTCCACCCAGACGGGCTTTGGCGCGGAGCTCGATGAGCTCCTGAATCTTTTCTGTTTGTTTGCTCATTGCGATTGTTTATATGAGAGTTTTACGTAAAATGCGCGGCAAAGTTAGACATTTTTTCTGACTCACGGAAAAAAAGACAGCAATTATTGCAGCCGTTCGCAAAAGTTTACTTACCTTTGCCCGTGCAAAAGCAAAACAGACGATTAAAAAAACAACCTAAATTCAATCCTAAAGAGAAATGAAACCAACGCTTTTCCTCCTTGCTGCCGGTATGGGCAGCCGCTACGGCGGACTCAAGCAGCTCGACACCCTCGGCCCTAACGGCGAGACCATCATGGACTACTCCATCTACGATGCCATTCAGGCTGGATTCGGCAAAATCGTGTGGGTCATCCGACGCGACTTCGAAGATCAGTTCCGCAACCAAATTCTGAAGAAGTATGAGGGCCACGTGCCGTGCGAGCTCTGCTTCCAGGCCCTCGACGACCTGCCCGCAGGCTTCAGCGTTCCCGAAGGTCGCGTCAAGCCCTGGGGTACGAACCACGCCGTCCTGATGGGTAAGGATGTGATCAAGGAACCCTTCTGCGTGATTAACTGCGACGACTTCTATAACCGCGACGCTTTCATGACCATCGGCAAGTTCCTCAGCGAACTGCCCGAAGGCAGCAAAGGACGCTATGCCATGGTGGGTTTCCGCGTAGGTAACACGCTAAGCGAGAACGGCTCTGTGGCTCGCGGTGTCTGCGGTAAGGACGCACAGGGCAACCTGACCAACGTCGTAGAGCGCACCGAGATTGAGCGCGTCAACGGCGAGATTTGCTACAAGGACGGCGACAAGTGGGTACCTGTGGGTGGCGAGAACGTGCCCGTCTCGATGAACATGTGGGGCTTCACTCCCGACTACTTCCAGCATAGCGAGGCATATTTCAAGGAGTTCCTTTCTGACCCGAAGAACATAAGCAACCTGAAGGCTGAGTTCTTCATCCCCCTCATGGTGGACAAGCTCATCAACGAAGGAACGGCTACCGTCAAGGTGCTCGACACCACGAGCAAGTGGTTCGGCGTCACCTATGCTGCCGACCGCCCCGACACCGTGGCACGTATCCAGAAGCTCGTGGACGACGGCGTCTATCCCTCACCCCTCTTCTGATGTCCCTATTCCGTTCAGAAACGGTAAACATGAAGGCTGTTTGACTTAAACAGCCTTCTTTTTTTGATTGGTAAGCGCTTGTCAGCTTTTTTCTTGGTTGTTCTGAAAAAAGTGCCTATATTTGCCACCGAAAAAGCGATTAACTAACTAAAATCATTCACTGATGAAACATTTTCTCTTGACTTTATTGCTGGCAATGATGGCCTTCTGCAGCGTTGCCGCAGACGACACGTACAGCGGCACTGTAGTGGCCGACGAAGGTGCCTGGTGCTGGTTCGCAGACCCACGTGCCTTGCACTACGAGAACGCTGCTGGCACCATCAACGCCACGTACATCGGCTACATCGACGTCCACGGCAACGTGAAGGCCACGCAGTACGACTGGGTGAAGCACCGCAAGACGGACGTGCTCATCCGCAGCTATTTTCAGCCCGACGACCACAACAATCCCACTTTTGTCGTCCTGCCCGACGAACGTGTGATGATTTTCTACACACGACACACCGACGAGGCCAAGATCTGGTACCGTATCTCCCAGAAACCCGGCGACATCACGGCCTTAGGGGACGAGAAGTACCTGGCCACAGCCAACAACACGACCTACCCCTCGCCCTTTATCCTCTCTGACGACCCCAACCACATCTACCTCTGCTGGCGCGGCATCAACTGGCACCCGACCATCGCACGTCTGACAATGCCCGATGCCAACGACAACTGCAAGTTCGACTTCGGACCGAAACAGATTGTCCAGTCGACTGGTGCCCGTCCCTACGCTAAATATCAGAGCAACGGCAAGGACAAGATTTATCTCAGCTACACCACCGGACACCCCGACAACGAGATGCCCGACTGGCTCTATTTCAACGTCATCGACATCAA
>CAMVFC010000127.1 GCA_947166655.1 uncultured Prevotellaceae bacterium | reverse complement strand
CGCCGAACAAGGGTGCCGATGGGTTCGCCCTCCATCACGCGGCGGAGGTTGCCATAGACGTCCATATTGAAGACGTAGATGGGTAGGTTGTTTTCCTTGCACATCGTGGTGGCGGTAAGGTCCATGACCTTCAGCCCGCGGGTATAGATCTCGTCGAAGGTTATTTCATCGAACTTCGTGGCTTTGGGGTCTTTCTCAGGATCGGCCGTGTAGACGCCGTCCACCCGCGTGCCCTTGAGCATGACGTCGGCCTCGATCTCGATGCCGCGCAGGGAGGAACCGGTGTCGGTGGTGAAATAAGGGCTTCCGGTCCCGGCAGCCATGATGACAACCTCGCCGCGCTCCAGGGCTTCGATGGCCTTCCACTTGGTGTAGAACTCGCCGATGGGTTCCATGCGGATGGCGGTGAGCACGCGGCTCGGCACGCCGATGGCACCGAGGGCGGAGCTCAGGCCGAGGGAGTTGATGACGGTGGCGCACATGCCCATCTGGTCGCCCTTGACGCGGTCGAAGCCTTTACCGGCACCCGTGAGGCCACGGAAGATGTTGCCGCCGCCAATGACGATGCCCACCTGGACTCCCATCTCGACGACTTCCTTGATTTGCTGGGCATACTCGGCGAGACGTTTCTCGTCGATGCCATATCGCTGTTCGCCCATCAGGCTCTCGCCCGACAGCTTGAGAAGAATGCGCTTGAATCTTGACATGTTGAAAAATTGAAAGATTGAGAAATTGAAAGATTGAGAAATTGAAAGATTGAGAAATTGAAAGATTGAAAAATTGAAAGATTGAGAAATTGAAATATTGAGAAATTGAAAGATTGAAAGGTAGAAAGGGATGAGGGGAACTGGCTCAGCGGAATCCCGAGAACTAACGGAAGAAGGAGAAGTTCACCGAGCCGTAGGCACGGTGCTCCAGGAAATGCGGATGCGAGGTGAAGTCCTGCGTCTTGCCATGCTCGAGCACGAAGAGACCACCAGGAGCCAAGAGCGAAGACGAGAAGTCGTTGTCCAGAACGAGGTCGGGCAGTTCGGTCAGCTGCGGCAACTGGTAGGGCGGGTCGGCAAAGATGAAATCATAGGGCCCCGACGCCTTGCGAAGAAAACGGAGGACGTCGGCACGCAGAAGGGTGACATCGTCCTCGGCATGGAGGGCCTGCAGGAACTGACGTATGAAGCTGATGTGCTGCGCGTCCATCTCGACCGAGGTCACATGGGCACATCCCCGCGAGAGCAGTTCGAGGGTGATGCTGCCAGTGCCGGCAAAGAGGTCCAAGGCACGCGGGGCGTCCTCTTCGAAATCGATGTAGCCGCGGAGGACGTTGAAGAGGTTCTCCTTGGCAAAGTCAGTCGTAGGACGCGCCTTAAAGGAACGCGGCACCTCGAAATGGCGACCTCGGTATTTCCCTGCAACGACTCTCATGGCTCACAGACGGTTTAACAGCAGCGCTGCCAGGTCGACAGGCATCTGGGGTTCTGCAGCCAGGCGGACGTGCGGGAAGAGGTCGGCCGGGGTGAGGCTGTCTACATGAAGGATGTACTCGGCAAGCTGCGTCTGTAACTGGCGGTCGCGCTCGGCACTGGGGGCGACGAAGACGAGATGGTCTGCCTCGGCATCCAAGCCCAGCGTCTGGAAGACGTTGAGGACGAAATAGAGCGCATCGGCCACACTGGCAATCTCGAACGTATTGGCAAACTGCAAACGCATCTGGTCGAAGGCGAGCAGGCTATAGCCATCGGCCTCGGCACAGAGATACAGCCGGCGGCAAGCGTCGTCAGCATTCTCCTCGACGTGCAACAGACGCTCCATCAACATGGACCGCGAAGCGAAGAAACGAGCCGTAGGATAGTATTGAAGGACGACATCCTCCACGTCGCGGGGAAGCGTGAACAGTTCCACCGTCTCCAGCTGAGGAAGAATGGTATAGGCGACACGACGATCGGACGTATTGCCGCCACGACCTAAGACGAAATCGTAGAGCGCCACGGCTTCGTCGCGACGGAACTCTTCCAGAGGGACGTGCGTGGTAGGGCCGCACACGAGTACGTAGGCGAGGTCTATCTGGCGATTGGAATAGTCGGGACGTCCGAGTTCCAAGAGCAGACGGTCGGCCAGAAGTTCATTATCCTTCAGCTGGAAATGCTCGCCGCAGACAAGGGTATTGCTCTGCTGGTCGCAGACAAAGAAAGAAAATCCACCCGCATAAATGCGGATGGATAGACAAAGTGGGCGATATGACTTACTCCCAGTTACCGGCATTGTTGTTCCAACTGTTGAGGTCACCAATTTTCAGGCCGGGATAGTTGCCCATATCATCAGCAAGCTGACGGCGGTTGACGATCAGGCGGTCGCCGTTACGACCCATGTTCTTCAGGAACGACTCGTCGGGGGCACAGCACTCCATAACGTACTGTGTGGTACCGGAACGGGTGATGGAGAGGAACGTGGAGAGCTGGAACGTGTCGCCCTCAGCATAAGGGATGTAGCGAAGAGAATCGGCATTGAAGCCAGGGCCGAAGAGGGAGTCGGCGAGGACGACCCACGTGGTGTCACGACGGAAGCCCTGCAGACCGTTGGCTGCGATGGCAGCAGCATCGCCGCTGTTCACGATGGCAGCAGCCTTGACCTCGGTGAGGCCTTTCTCCATCTGCTCGTCAGAGAGCACGCCTTCCTTGACAATCTTAGGAATACGGCCATTGCGGACAAATTCCACAAGCTTCCACAAGCTGTCACAATAGGCAGCCTCAGGACTCTGGAGTTTGTACTCCTCCTCGGCAGCACGAATCTGGAGGAGACGAGCCTTGACGGCATTTTCACGAATGGTGACTTCTTCCTGGAAGTCAATGTCGTCCTGAATACTGCGCCAGCAGATAAAGAGCAGGCCGACCACACAAAGCGCCAAAAGCGCATTAAAAATCTTTTTCATAATGTGTATATGAAGCTTTTTTATTACTTTTGCCTCGCAAAAATAGGAAGAATTATTGGAATACGCCTCATCTTCCGCCTTTTTTTTCGCTCCGCATGACGATAATTGACCAAATGAAGGGTCTTCTACTCGATAATTTCGGATTTCGACCCACTCAAGAACAGGAAATGGCAGCACAAATGCTGTCGGAGTTTCTCTTTGACAGGAACAGCCACCGCATCTTCCTGCTAAAGGGGTATGCAGGTACGGGTAAGACGTCTTTGGTCGGCGCCTTGGTGCGAACGATGGACCAGCTGAAACAGCGAACGGTGCTGATGGCACCGACCGGGCGGGCGGCCAAGGTGTTCTCGCTGCACGCCCATCACCCGGCCTTCACCATCCACAAGCGCATCTACCGCCAGAAAGCCTTCTCCGGCGAGATGACAGACTTCCTGCAAGGGGTGAACCTGCTGCATCACACGCTGTTCATTGTAGACGAGGCTTCCATGATAGCCAACGAGGGCCTCGGCGGGTCGGCGTTTGGTACAGGGCGACTCCTGGACGATCTCATTCAATTCGTCTATTCCGGCGAGGGTTGCCGCCTGCTGCTGGTGGGCGACACGGCGCAGCTGCCGCCAGTGGGCGAGGAACTCAGCCCTGCCCTCATCCCAGAGTACCTGAAGGGCTACGGACTGGACGTCACGGAAGCGACGCTGACCGAGGTCGTGAGACAACTCTCTGAATCGGGCATCCTATGGAACGCCACCCAACTGCGAAGCCTGATATCCGAGGAGCAGACAGGGAGTTTCCCCGAAATACGCTTCGCTGGATTCACCGACATCGTCCCCATTTCCGGCAACGACCTGATAGAAACGCTGGAGCAGTCCTTTTATCAATGCGGGACGGACCAGACAATCGTGATTACTCGTTCTAACGCACGCGCCAACGCGTATAATAAAGGTATTCGAGGGCGCATCCTGGGATATGAGGAGGAGCTGTCCGGCGGTGATCAGGTGATTGTCGTCAAGAACAATTACCACTGGGGAAAAGCGGAGGAAGCGTCCATGGATTTCATCGCCAATGGTGACGTGGCCGTCGTGCGGCGTCTTCGCCGCGAACGCACGGAATATGGGTTCCGCTTTGCCGATGCAACGCTTCGTTTTCCAGATTACGACAACATAGAAATAGAAGCGACACTGCTGCTGGACACGTTACAGAGCGATGCCCCCGCGCTCACCCGAAGCCAGCAAGAGACACTCTTCCAGAAGGTGTGGGACGACTACCCCGAACTGACGAACAAGCGCGACCGCATGAAAGCCGTGAAAGAGGACACTTATTTCAATGCCCTGCAGGTGAAATATGCTTACGCCATCACTTGCCACAAGGCGCAAGGCGGACAATGGCAGCGAGTCTTTATCGACCAAGGACCCATGAGCGAGGAGATGCTGACACCCGACTATTTCCGTTGGCTGTACACCGCACTGACTCGAGCCACAGAAACCGTTTTCCTAGTCAACTGGCCACAAGCTAACGCAGAAACTTAAAAAGACTAAAAAGAAAAGCGGGGAACACTCGTTCTTGCATAAAAAAACCTATATTTGCGGCTGAAATCACCATTTTCCCACAAAAAAGCGAAAGAATGAACAATCCGACTGCACCTATTTCATTCGATGTATCGCAGATACCGACAAACTTCGGAACTGGCAACCTTCCCAAACTGCTCATTACTTTTGACAACCTGAACCAGGATTTCCATATCGAGAAGAAGCAACCTCCCTTCCCTATGAAATGCGAGTCCTTTTTCAGTATCACCGTGCTGCGAGGGAGCATTCGCCTGCGCGTGAATCTTCACGATATCGAGATACATGCAGGAGAAATCTTAGCGATGATGCCTGGTTGCATCTTCGAAGGACAGACGGTCACCGAGGACCTGCAGTTCTGCGGTATCATGGTTGATAAGGAGTACATGGAAACCATGCGTAAGAATGTAGGCATTCACCTGGACTTCACACGCAGATTCTACAATTACATTGTGCATGCCTTACCCGCTCCCGTTCTGGAGAACTACCTACAGATGTACCGCCTGATATGCAGGGAGCTGAACCGCGAAGACTACTTCTACAAGAAGGAAGTCATTCAGCGTTATTGTGAAATTCTGGTGCTGAAGAATATCTCACTGAACAACGACATTGAAGAAAAGCCTGACATCAGCCGCCCACTGAACCGGAAAGAACAGATCGTGCATGACTTCCTCACCCTGCTGGAAGAGAACTTCCGCCGCGAACGCAGTATCACCTTTTACGCCAATCAGATGTGCTTGACGCCCAAGTATATGTCGACCATCATCAAAGAGGTCAGCGGCAAACACGGTATGCAGTGGATAGACGAGTACGTCGCCCTGGAAGCCAAGGCCTTGCTGCGCAACAGCGAGATGAGCGTAAAACAAGTAAGCGACCAACTCAACTTCCCTTCTCAGAGCATGTTTGGTCGCTTTTTCAAAAAGATGACAGGCTATTCGCCCAAGCAGTATAAAATGCTTTAACTCTTATCGCTCATTAGGCCAACGCCAAGACGTTCTGGCTTTTTTATTCATTACTTATTGTAATGATAAGGGCAGAACTTATTGTGATGATAAGGACCTAAGCGCAATACAACGCCGAGTCATAGGCCCCATCATAACTGATGCGGGGTGTGAAGCCCGACTACCAACCGTTAATCAACGTCTGGAATCGGCATCTGACGGTTCAGGGCCTCACGGAAACTGATAATCGTCTCTGTGCGCTGCAGGCCAATGGGCTGCAACTTATCGTGTATCACCTCCAGCATATGCGCATTGTCACGTGCATAGAGTTTGATAAACATATCATAATTACCTGTCGTGTAATGGCACTCTACCACTTCCGGGATGCAGCGAAGTTGTTCAACGACGCGGTCAAAATCCGAGGGATCCTTCAGGAAGAGGCCCATATAGGCACACGTTCCATATCCAATCTTTGCAGGGTCGAGTATAAACTGCGAGCCCTTGATGACACCTATTTTCATCAGCCTCTGAATACGCTGATGGATAGCAGCTCCACTCACATTGCACTGACGGGCCACTTCAAGGAAAGGCTTGCGGGCATCGTTCGCAATCATGTGGAGAATCTTCTGGTCGAGAGAGTCTAAAATATTCTGATTCATTGGTATCTTTAGAGTAAGAAAGCGGCGACCCCCATCGATGGAGACCGCCGCTTCATAATTGATTTATTTGGCATCAACCATCATTTGCGGCGTGTAGCCGAATAGTTAATCTTCAAAGCCCAAGACTTACGCAGTACCTCTTTGATATCGGTGATGATACCCATCTGAGTGTGCTGGTCGATTTTCATCGACATGACCTGCGAAGCCGGGTCCGGCATCGTGGTACGTTCCTGTGCGACAAAATCCATAACCTCACGCGGCTCTGCATAGCGGTCGTTGAGCTGGATACGCGTACCGCTACCCATTTGCGCACGCAACTGGTCGGTAGGCGGGCCCACATAGATGAATGACACACAGGACTTCTTCTCCAGTTTCTCCAGTTCCGTACCTGACGGCACCGTAAACTTCACCTTCAGCGTCACCTCGCGCATGGTAGTCACAATCATGAAGAAGAACAGGATAGTGAAGATCAAGTCAGGAAGAGATGAAGTGTTCATCTCAGGCATTTCGCGTCCTTGTTTCTTAGCCATAATTAGTTTCCTCCATAGTTTTTAGGTTCGGCCTCAGAAATCTTCTGGGGATAGTA
>CAMVFC010000126.1 GCA_947166655.1 uncultured Prevotellaceae bacterium | reverse complement strand
GCGTGCGGACGGTGCCGTCGCGAAGGGTCTCTGTGCGGATGAAGAGTCCCTTCTGTGGCGTCAGTGCGCGGCGCCCCAGCAGGTCGGTGTAGTGGACGCTCTGCACCACTTTCTCTGCCGTCGTGGCAGCGATGGCGGCGGCAGAACTGTTGCCGGCAGCAGCCTTGTTGGCATTCACGATGCGGCCTGTCTGTGTGTCGATGAGCAGGGCCACGACATGCAGCTTAGTGCGGTCGGCGGGAATGAGGTCGGGGCTGATGCGGCTGAGGTCGAACGTGTAGGAGGCCTGCTGCGCGACGTCCTCTTCGATGGGTGCGGTGAGCGAGCCCTCGATGCCGCGATTGGCGTCGCAGTGAATGACTACATCGTTGAACGTGAGGCCGCTGATGCTGTTGCCGCCCTGCGTGAACAGGTTCATCGAGGCGGGCCAGATGTTGTCGCCGCTGAAATAGTTGCTCTGCGACCATTCGCTACCCGTGCCGCTGAGGCCGTCGGCCGTGAGCACAAAGCCTACGCTGTAGGGACACTCGTCGTCGGGCAGGGGGAAGGTGACAGAGGCTGTAGCGCGGAGGGTCTGCTCGTCTGTCCATTGGCTGCTGACCTCTACGGCTGCCGGTGCGAAGATGGAGCAGCAGTAGGCCCATGCCTTATCGACGCCGAACACGCCGTAGTCCTCGTCGCCGCAGAAGGCATCGGTCTGGTACCAGCGGTCGATCCATGCATCGGGGAAGCCCTCGACGAGGCTGGGATAGTCGTTGGTGACGGCCATCGGGTCGCCGTTGTGATAGCTCACGCCGATGAAGTCCTTCGGGTACAGGCGGTTCATCTCTTCCAGTCCCACGAAGCCGCGCGGGCAGTAGCCGCACCATGTGCCGGTGTACTCTTCGAGAACGGCGCGGTGCACGGGAAGCGTGTTGTAGGCACAGATATTGGTGGAGGCATTGGCCTGCTCTTCGTTGGCCTCGCCGTTCACCTTGTCGATGCTGATGGTGTAGGCGTAGACACCCTTCTGCGCGATGGCGGGCAGGGTGAGCTGCAAGGTGGCCTCGGCGCCGAAGACGGCTTTGATGTCGAGGTCGGCGTGGCGCGGTTCGTAGACTTTCTCGCCGTTGAAGAGGACGGAGTAGTCGATGCCTGTGATGCCTGCTGCGCCGTGGTTGATGACGGTGCAGTCGATGGTCGTCGGCTCGCCGGTCTTCACGTTGAACTTCTCGCCCAGAACCACCTGGGCGGCGTTCGTCTTCACGGCGTCGCCCGCCAGGAGCACCTGCAGGCACAGCTGCCCCTCCTTGAGGTATTGGTCTTTCCAGGACGTGCGGTAGATCTTCGTACTGTGGATGAGGAAGGCTTCGGGAGAGGTCTGTCCCGTGACGGCGATGGGATTCAGGGCCTCCTCGGAGGCTGCCATGTCGAAGCTGTAGCCCACGTAGACGCCCTCTTCGGTGATGGTGTAGGGCTCTGCGAGCGTGATCTCGTTGTAGCCCTCGGCGATGTCAAAGGCCACGGAGCAGATGTCGGGTTCGAGCATCTTGCTGCTCTTGATGTCGGGCAGGCTCTGCGACAGCCAGGCCTTGGCGCCCGAGAGACCCTCGACAGAGGGGAAGGGGACGCGGATGGAACGAATCTGTGTGCCCACGAGGGCCTTGTCCCGCAGCAGCATGGCCACATCGACGGTCTCGGCCTTCTTGCCGGTGGTGCCGCAGGTGTAGGCTGGGTCGCCGTAGGAGAAAATGATTTGGTTTTCTGCCTGGGCAGCGCCCACGCCCGTGAGGGCGAGGGCTGCTGCAAGACAGAGGCGGATGATGTCGTGCTTCATGATGTTTCCTTTTAATCTTTACTTGCGAATGACTTTGTAGGTCTTCGAAGTGCCGTCGCCGAAGGTGAGGGTCTTCAGCACCAGGCCCTTGGCATCGGCAGCCACGCGGCGACCGGTGACGTCGAAGTAACGCTCGGAGGCGACGCTCTTGGTGGTCACGGCCGAGACGCCCTGACGCAGCGGGTCGTCATAGCTGATGGTGGAGATCTCGTCGGTGTTCACGTCGCGGACCACGATGTTGGACTTGTGCACCTCGCCGGCGCCGCTGTAGATGCTCTGCACGCCTACGCTCTGGCTCACCTCGAAGAAGAATGCCACGTAGTTCATGTTGCCGTAGGGTGCGATGTCCACGTCGTTGCTGAAGAGCACGGGAATCTCGGTCATGCTCTGCTCTATCTGATACTCGTCAGTCTCGAACTCGAAGCACTCGTCGGTGTCGTCGAAATAGACAGAGAAGGAGAGCTTCTCGGGGTTGATGTAGTTGCCCTGAATGTCTTGAGTCGGGATGTAGAAGTAAGCTTCGCCGCTCTCATATTTCTCGTCGTAGTTGTAGAAATAGGGAATCTGCGGGTCGGCGGGCACGGCAGCCACTTCGACGAAGGGATAGATGACGGGCTGTACGTAGACGGTTGACGCGTTGATGCTGGTCTTAGCGCCGTCGATGGTGATCGTGTGGGGCGCGGAGATGGTGCGCGTCTGGCTGTCGTAGCTGAAGACATCCTCGTCGAGCATCTCGAGGAAGTTGTCGTAAGTATAGTCGCCGTATTGCTCATCTTCCTGAATAGCCACTTCGGAGACGGTGATATGCATGTACTGGTGTGTGCCGTTCTGGCTGTCGACACCCATGTACTGGCCGGCTTTGACGAGGATCTTGTCACCGTCGATGGTGCCCACGACCCATCCCGGAGTGCTCTCGCTGAAGTGCATATAAACGTTGTTGCCGGAGAAGGCGACCTTGATGCTGGAACTCATCGGGCTGCCAGCCTGCGTGTACTTGATGGCGAAGGTCTCGACCACTGCGTCGGCGGGAGGCACGGCATAGGTGTCTGTCTGAACTTCCGCGCGGAAATTATAATAGGTCTCGCCCTCCCAGTCGAACACGTTGGGGTCGTCCTCGCTGGCATAGACGATGCCGAAGGGATGGGCTTCGTTGACCTGGGCAGAGGTGGACAGCACGCCATCCTTCCACGTCATGGGGATGTCGGTGTTCAGTGCCTCGTAGTAGTAACCGCCCTCTTCATCCTCTACGTATTCCAGACGAGAGATGTAGTCTACCTCGTCATAGTAGGCATAGTAGCCGGCGGGCTGCTTGTGGATGACGTAGTTGCCGTTGTCGTCCACCTTCTCGGCCTTGATCCAGTAGAGCTCGTCGTCGGCGAGGTTGGGCGTGAGGTTCTGGATGTAAAGCGTGCCGTCGGCAGCTTCCACCAGGTTGATGAAGCCGGCATCTGTGGAGGCGTCGGTGAAGCCGAAGAGCGAGTAGGCGATACCCTCGAAGGACACGACCATGTTCTCATAGAGCTTGCCCTCGGGAGGCGTCACGATGGCATCGGCAGGGGCCTGACGGCGCGTGGCCACCTTGGACGGTGTGCGCTTGGCGGTCTGAAGGTGAGCACCTGGACGTGCAGCGATCTCGGTGCGCTCGGCAGCACGGGTGCGCTGCAGCGGACGCAGCATCTTAGGGTTGACGCTGGCAAACAGTGAAGTGGAGGTCAGAAGAGCGACCACGGACAGAAGTGTAAAATTCTTCATAAGCTTTTCGTTTTGTTAATGAAACAATTAGTGAATAGAATCAATCTTTAATGTCAATTTGTTAATAAAAACAGTGCAAAGATAAATAGAATGAAAGAAAATGGCAAGTTTTTCCTTCGTTTTCTTTATTCCAGGCGCCACTTACCTTCAATACGCCGCATGGGGACACCGATTTCTTCAGAGGTCTCGTCGGAAAAAGTGACTTGCAGAAAGACCTGGGCGCGGTCGTCCAACAGCGTATCGCCCACGGCCTCGACCTCAAGAAGGGCGCCGTGACACCCTGTCAGCGTGGCCACATGCTCCTTCATCAGGTCGGCCATCTGGCTGCGATAGCTCTCTGGCCATTGCTCTGAAGAGGCCATCTGGTCGACATATTTGTCGTACTTCCCCTTGATCAAGTAAGCGTAGCAGCGCTCGGCAGTCTTGCGGGCTGCACGCTGGTCGCGGCTCAGAGGGTCGTCATGGCAGGCTGTCAGACCTGAAAGAAGTAGCAGACTGACGGCGATGCAAAGACGTGTACAAGCGTTTTTGTAGGAAAAAAGAGGCAGCAGATGTGTCATTTTGGCAGATTTGCGACTGCAAAGATAGGCACTATGGCGTAAATCCGCAAGAATTTCCCCGCTTTTTATGCGTTTGGCACGCACTTTGCTCGGAAGCAGGTGTCATCGTGACATCAAAAACATTCAACTTCATTTGTATAACTTTAAATTAATAAGAATATGGGAAAGATTATTGGAATCGACTTGGGTACCACCAACAGTTGCGTATCCGTTTTTGAGGGCAACGAGCCCACTGTGATCACCAACAGCGAAGGCAAGCGCACCACTCCTTCCATCGTCGCATTCATGAAAGACGGCGAACGGAAGGTGGGAGACCCCGCCAAGCGTCAGGCTATCACCAACCCGAAGAACACTGTCTTCAGCATCAAGCGTTTCATGGGCGAGACTTACGACCAGGTGCAGAAGGAAATCGCTCGCGTCCCTTATGATGTGAAGCGTGGCGACAACAACACACCGCGTGTGGATATCGACGGACGTCTCTACACTCCACAGGAAATCAGCGCAATGATTCTGCAAAAGATGAAGAAGACTGCCGAGGACTACCTCGGACAGGAAGTCACGGAAGCCGTTATCACCGTGCCCGCATACTTCAGCGATTCGCAGCGTCAGGCTACGAAAGAGGCCGGACAGATTGCCGGACTCGACGTGAAGCGTATCGTCAACGAGCCCACAGCGGCTGCACTCGCCTACGGTATCGACAAAGCCAACAAGGACATGAAGATTGCGGTCTTCGACCTCGGCGGCGGTACTTTCGATATCTCCATTCTGGAGTTCGGCGGCGGTGTCTTCGAAGTGCTCTCGACCAACGGCGACACACACCTCGGAGGCGATGACTTCGACCAGGTGATCATCGACTGGATGGCCAGCGAGTTCCAGGCACAGGAAGGCATCGACCTGAAGCAGGATCCTATGGCTATGCAGCGTCTGAAGGAAGCTGCCGAAAAGGCTAAGATCGAGCTCTCCAGCTCTACGTCCACTGACATCAACCTGCCGTACATCACCGCGGGCGCCACAGGACCTAAACACCTCGTTATGACACTCACTCGTGCTAAGTTCGAGCAACTCGCCGACAGCCTCATTCAGGCTTGTAAGGTGCCTTGCCAGAAGGCCATGCAGGATGCCGGACTCAGCAACAGCGACATTGATGAGGTCATCCTCGTGGGAGGTAGCTCACGTATTCCTGCCATCCAGAAACTCGTCGAAGACTTCTTCGGAAAGGCTCCTTCCAAGGGCGTGAACCCCGACGAAGTAGTGGCTGTGGGTGCAAGCATTCAGGGTGCTATCCTCAACAATGAAGCCGGTCAGGACATCGTGCTGCTCGACGTGACGCCGCTGTCAATGGGTATCGAGACCCTCGGCGGAGTGATGACAAAGCTCATCGAGGCCAACACCACCATCCCTGTCCACAAAAGCGAGGTGTTCTCTACCGCTGCCGACAACCAGACGGAGGTCACCATCCACGTACTGCAGGGCGAGCGTCCTATGGCTGCGCAGAACAAGAGCATCGGACAGTTCAACCTTACCGGTATCGCTCCCGCACGTCGCGGCGTGCCTCAGATTGAAGTCAGCTTCGACATCGATGCCAACGGCATCTTGAAGGTCAGCGCCAAGGACAAAGCTACTGGCAAGGAACAGGCCATCCGTATCGAAGCTTCCAGCGGACTCTCGAAGGAAGAAATCGAACGCATGAAGGCTGAGGCTGAAGCCAATGCAGACGCCGACAAGAAGGAGCGTGAGAAGATTGACAAACTCAACCAGGCTGACTCGATGATCTTCCAGACCGAGAACATGCTCAAGGAAAGCGGCGACAAGCTGCCTGCCGACGTGAAAGCCGAAGTGGAAGCAGCTCTCCAGAAGCTCCGCGATGCCCATAAGGCCCAAGACCTTGCTGCCATCGACGCTGCCACTGCCGAACTGAACAACGCAGCCCAGAAGATGTACGCTGCCGCTCAGCAGGCGGGTGCCGGACAACCCGGTGCAGGCGCACAGGGCAACCCCTTCAATGGCCAGGCTGGTCCTCAGGGTGGTGCTGGTTTCAACGGCGGCGCTCAAGGCGGTCAGCAGAACGGCGGCCAGCAGGGTGACAACATCCAGGACGCCGACTTCGAGGAGGTGAAGTAATTCTTCAAAAACAACGATAAGTAAAAATAAGAATCTATAAGTAAAGTGGTGTAATCCAAGTGGTTACGCCACTTTTTCGTATTGTTAAACTTTGTTTCGTTTCTTGCTGGTTTCGGATTTTTACTGTAATTTTGCATCATATTTGCGACACGACTTATTGGTAGAAAAGATTAAACTTATGCCTACTTGTCGCTACTTAGACAAATTTAATAGTAGAAAAGATATGCCAGCATTGAAATTTGAAATCAAAAGGAAGTGTGAAGTCTGTGGCAGCATCTTCGTTGCCAAGACGCTCGACTCCAAGTGCTGCTCCGAGAAGTGCATGAAGGTTGCATGGAAACGGAGAAAGGATGAGGAGAAAAAGCAAGAACGGCTTAAAGCAATAGCAGACCAGGTGCCTGATTATCGCGACTATATATCCATACCTGAGGCCGTAGCCATGTATGGTGTTGGTAGAGATACTTTATATCGCCTTATTCGTGTGGGCCAAATACAAAGCATTAATCTCGGTACCAGACTGACCCGAATTAACAGGAAAGACATAGATAAGATGTTTCCCAAGCGATTCGAGAAGCCGAAGAAAGACAAAGACCTCGTACCATTATATAATATGGAACCAGAGAACTGTTATACCATTGGCGAGATTTGCAAGAAGTACAGACTAAACGATAGTTCTGTTTGGGCACATATCAGGAAGTACTCTATCCCCTCTCGCCAGATTGGCAACTACGTCTATGTGCCCAAAAAGGAAATCGACAAACTTTATAAGAGCTTATGAAGAAACCATTATCACATACCAAAGTCACCGTTAAACTCCGCAAGTCACAATACAAGGAGGAGTGGTATCTGATTGTTGAAGCCTACCCTGTTGTTTCTGCAGGCAATAAGGTGGAACG
>CAMVFC010000125.1 GCA_947166655.1 uncultured Prevotellaceae bacterium | reverse complement strand
TGATGACTTCGGCGCGGATGAAGCCTTTCTCGAAGTCGGTGTGGATGACGCCGGCGCACTGCGGAGCCTTCCATCCGCGACGGAACGTCCATGCCTTGACCTCCATCTCGCCGGCGGTGATGAACGTCTGCAAACCCAGCAGCGCATAGATGGCCTTGATGAGGCGGTCGCAGCCGCTCTCGCTGAGGCCCATGTCTTCGAGGAACATCTGCTTCTCCTCGTAACTCTCCAGCTCGGCGATGTCGGCCTCGGTCTGTGCACTGATGATGAGCAGGGCGGCATCTTCGTCCTTGATGGCTTCGCGCACAGCGTCGACATAGGCATTGCCGTTGGCTGCCGAGGTGTCGTCGACGTTGCAGACGTAGAGCACAGGCTTCGTGGTCAGCAGGAAGAGGTTCTTGGCGGCGGCCAGTTCGTCCTCGGTCTCGAAGGTGACGGTGCGGGCACTGCGGCCCTCGACCAGCGCAGCCTTGTAGGCTTCGAGCACGCCCAGTTCTATTTTTGCCTGCTTGTCGCCGCCCACGCGGGCTTGCTTCTCCACGCGTTGCATACGGCCCTCGATGGTCTCCAGGTCTTTCAGTTGCAGCTCCGTGTCGATGATTTCCTTGTCGCGGACGGGATCCACGCTGCCGTCCACGTGGACGATGTTCGGGTCGTCGAAGCAGCGCAGCACGTGGATAATAGCGTCGCACTCGCGGATGTTACCCAGGAATTGGTTGCCCAGACCCTCACCCTTCGAGGCGCCCTTCACGAGTCCGGCGATATCGACAATCTCGCAGGTGGCGGGAACGATGCGTCCCGGGTGAACCAGTTCGGCCAGTTTATTCAGTCGCTCGTCGGGGACCGTGATCTGTCCCATCTGGGCGTCGATGGTGCAAAAGGGGAAGTTCGCTGCCTGCGCCTTAGCGCTCGACAGACAGTTGAAGAGTGTGGATTTGCCAACGTTAGGGAGGCCCACAATGCCTGCTTTCAATGCCATAGTACTTTCTTCTGTTTTGTTGTTTCGAGCGCAAAGGTACGAAATAAGCTCGAACGAAGGGCGTCCCGCCACCATCTTTTTGCCCTTCGCACCTCAAATTATGTAAAAAAAGAGGACCGAAGAGAGAAAAGTCGGCCATTCTGCACCCGCCATTCCAGGTTTTTATCTATCTTTGTCGCAGGAAAACGAACCGACTGACCCCTCATGCCTCAGGAAAGTTTTTGGCACAAAGCCTTTCGTCTCTACTACGACGGTTTCCGGCAGATGACGCTGGGGCGTACGCTCTGGCTGGTCATCGGCGTGAAGCTGTTCGTCATCTTCGCCATCCTCAAAGTCTTCTTCTTCCCAAACTTCCTGAAGCAGAATGCGGGGAAGGGGCATGAGGCGGAGTTCGTGGCTGGGGAACTGGTAAAGAGGAAAGCGGAAGCCCCGCCCCTCCGACCAGAGCTGGAAGACCATTCACCCTTTCCATCCGGCCCAGGTGTTCACGAACGGGAATAGTCTGTCCTTTAGTGATTTGTCTTTAGTTATGAACAAACTATAAATCTTTATTATTATGATGACATTCCTCTCTGCCGTAGATTGGGCCCGCGCGCAGTTTGCGCTTACGGCCATCTTCCATTGGCTCTTCGTCCCGCTGACGCTGGGCCTCGGTCTCATTATGTCTGTCATAGAGACCAAGTACTATCGCAGCGGCGATGCTTTCTGGCGCCGTGCGGCACAGTTCTGGCAGCGTCTCTTCGGCATCAACTTCGCCATGGGTGTGGCCACAGGCATCATCCTCGAATTTGAGTTCGGCACCAACTGGTCGAACTATTCGTGGTTCGTCGGCGACATCTTCGGCGCGCCGCTGGCCATCGAGGGCATCGTGGCTTTCTTCATGGAATCGACCTTCGTGGCCGTGATGTACTTCGGATGGGAGAAGGTATCGCGCGGCTTCCATCTGGCTTCGACGTGGCTGACGTGGATCGGCGCCACCATCTCGGCATGGTGGATTCTCGTGGCCAACTCATGGATGCAGTACCCTGTTGGCTGTGCGTTCAACCCCGATACGATGCGCCACGAGATGGTCTCGTTCTGGCAGGTGGCTTTCTCGCCTTTTGCCGTCGATAAGTTCCTGCACACCGTCATCTCGGCGTGGGTCATCGGAGCCGTCTTCGTGGTGGCGGTCTCGGCATGGTACCTGCTCAAGCGTCGCGAGGCCGAGCGCGAGATGGCGCTGAAGAGCCTCCGCATCGGTGCCATCGTGGGTCTCATCGCCTCTGTCGGTGCTGCCGTCACGGGCGACGAGAGCGCGTATAAGGTGGCCCAGGTGCAGCCGATGAAGCTCGCCGCCATGGAAGCGCTCTACGACGGCGGCAACGACGTGAGTCTCACTGGCGTGGCGTGGGTCAACCCCTTCGAACAACCCAACTATAAGGAAGAGCACGAGGCCCCTCTGCGCCTTGCCGTCCCCAACGGTCTCAGCCTCTTGGCCACGCGTTCGTGGCACGGCTATGTACCGGGCGTGAACGATATCCTTAAAGGTTACACGCGCGAGGATGGTACGCGTGAGCCCAGTGCTCAGGAGAAGATGGCGCGCGGACGTGCCGCCATCCAGGCCTTGGCAGACTATCGCAGGGCGAAGAACGAAGGCGCTTCCGAGGATGAGGCCGCGGCCTATAAGCAGGTGCTGATGGACAATTTCCAGTACTTCGGCTATGGCTACATCCGCGATGAAAGCGAACTGGTGCCCTATATACCCGTCAACTTCTGGGCTTTTCGCATCATGGTCGGACTCGGCACACTCTTCATCCTCTTCTTTGCTTACATCCTGTTCCTGAATTGGAAGAGAAGACCCACTGCCTCGGGCTCCGTCTATCCCCGTTGGCTCCTCGTCGCAGCCATCGTCCTGCTGCCTTGTGCCTATATCTGCTCCGAAAGCGGTTGGCTCGTCGCTGAGTTCGGCCGCCAGCCCTGGACCATTCAGGACATGCTGCCCGTCACGGCCTCCGTCTCCGACATCGGCAGCAGTGCCGTCGCCACCACCTTCTGGCTCTTCCTCGTCCTCTTCACCGCCATGCTCGTCGTGGAAATCAACATCATGCTGAAACAAATCAAGAGGGGGATGAAAGAAGTGAAAAGTGAAAAATAAGAATCATTCTTCACTCTTCATTCTTCACTCTTCAATCTTCATTCTTCATTAGATAACCATGTCCTACTCTTTCCTTCAACACTACTGGTGCTTCATCGTAGCACTCCTGGGCGCCCTGCTGGTGTTCCTGCTCTTCGTGCAGGGAGCCAACTCCCTGGCCCGCAGCCTCGGCTATACCGAGGAGGGTCGTCGTCTCGTGTATAACTCCACTGGTCGCAAGTGGGAACTGACGTTCACCACGCTCGTCACCTTTGGCGGAGCTTTCTTCGCCTCCTATCCCTTGTTCTATTCCACCAGCTTCGGCGGTGCCTACTGGCTGTGGATGGCCATCCTCTTCACCTTCGTCGTGCAAGCCGTCAGCTATGAGTTCCAGAACAAAATCGGCAACATCGTCGGTCCGCGCACCTTCCAGTTCTGCCTGACGCTCAACGGCATCCTCGGCCCGCTGCTCTTAGGCGGTGCCGTGGCCACGTTCTTCGAAGGCTCTAACTTCATCGTTGCCAAAGAGAACCTGTTGGCCTTGCCCGGAGAGGCTGGCGGTGGGTCTGTCGTCATCTCCAGTTGGGCCAATGCCTCCCATGGCCTCGACGCCCTGCTGAATCCCTGGGTGCTCGTCCTCGGCTTTGCCGTCGTCTTCCTGGCACGTGTCCTCGGCATCCTCTACGTGATGAACAACGTTGACGACGAGGACATCCGTTCGCGCGGCAGCGTGCGTCTGGTGGGAGCTGCCGTACCCTTCGTCGTCCTCTTCGTGGCCTACCTCGTTCACGTGCTCACGAAGGACGGCTTCGCCTACACCGACGAAGGCCTCATCTACATGGAACCCTATAAGTACCTCCACAACTTCATCGATATGTGGTACCTCAGCGTCCTGCTGCTGGTCGGCGTCGTCCTGGTGCTCTTCGGCATCGGTAAGACCATCGTCTCGAAGAACTATATCGGCGGCATCTGGCCTGCAGGCATCGGCACCGTGCTCACCGTGCTCGCCCTGCTGCTCTGCACTGCCTGGAACCATACGGCCTATTATCCCTCGACCGCTGACCTGCAGTCGTCGCTGACGATGGTCAACTCCTGCTCCAGCGAGTTTACGCTGCGCACCATGTTCTACGTCTCGCTGCTCATCCCCTTCGTACTCGCTTATATCATCTACGCCTGGCGCGCCATGGACAGCAAGAAGCTCGACCGCAAGGAACTGGCAGAGAGCCACCACACCTATTGAGCTCGATTCATGACCAACGACGACCATATCCGTCGCGTGTTCAACGACACCTGCAAGCGTTATCACCTCCTGGCAGACGGCGACCACATCCTCGTGGGTCTCTCGGGCGGCAAGGATTCCCTGGCGCTGATGGAGTTGTTGGCAGAGCGCTCGCGCGTGTGGGTGCCGCGCTTCAGCGTCGAGGCCTGCTATGTGCGCATGGAAAATATTCCTTATCGGAGCGACGAGGACTATCTTCGCACGTTTGCCGAGGGCCTGGGCGTGCCGCTGCATGTGGTGAGTACACAGTATGACGAGCAGACCGACCGCCGCCACACCCGCTGCTTCCTCTGCTCATGGCACCGCCGCAAGCAGCTCTTCGAGACGGCTCAGCGACTGGGGTGCAACAAGATTGCCCTCGGCCATCATCTCGATGACGTGATGCAGACGGCCATCCTGAACCTCACCTTCCAGGGTGCCTTCAGCAGCATACGTCCTTCGATGACGATGGATAAGTTCCCCATCACCCTGATCCGTCCCCTGTGTCGTCTGCGCGAACGTGACCTGCAGGCTTGGGCCGATGCCCGCGGCTATCGTCCGCAGCTACGTCTATGCCCCTACGAAGAGACCACGCGCCGGGCAGATGCACAACGCGTGGTCAGTAGCTTGGAAGCCCTCAACCCTGAACTCCCCCACAGCATTCTTCATGCCCTCGCTTGGGAAGAGGAGAAGGAGGGGGCACAAGTATTAAAAATGAAAAATGAAAAATGAAAAATTAAAAATGGACAATGGACAATGATGAATGACAGATGACAAATGACAGTTTAGAATTACCCCTATGTAGGTTCTCACTCGCCCCAACAGACGTATAGACGTACAGGGTCAGAGGTATAGACGTATTGGGGGACGCGTATAGACGTGCAGGAAAAGACGTATAGAAGTATGGAGGAACATAGGGAAGATGGTGCGTAGGGGGAAGGAGGGGAAGGAGTTTCTATAGAATATATAAAAAGTTTCTGAATTAATTATCTTTTTTGTAGATGAGAAACTCTGAAACTTTTGTAATCCCTATAAGAAACTCCTTCCCCTCCTTCCCCCTGGAACCTCCCGACAAATGGAATGGCAATGCATCGGTATAGGAAAAGATGCCCGTCCGTGGATCATGATTCAGAGCCGGACAATGCATGTTTTTTCAACTGTCATCTGTCATCTGTCATTCGTCATTGTCCATTTCTCATTTTCTCATTCCCTCTCGTACCCTGCAATCTTTGCCATGGCGGGGGCTATCTCCGTGTTGTCGATGCGTCCCTGGAAGACCTCCGTGCCGGGACCGATGGCATAGACAGGCACGTAGCCGTTGCTGTGGCCGCCGCTGGCCCAGCTGATGAGGGCCACCTCAGAGAGAATGTGCTTGACCGTCTCGCAGAGGTCGCTGATGCGGTCATTCACCTTCTCGCCCGCGGCGATAGCCTTCTCGACGACCTTCCAGCGGTTCTGCAGGCGCTCATTCTGCTTATCGCTCAGGCTGATGCCGGCACCGAAGCCCATCAGCTCGCGCAGCTGCTTCTCCACTGCCGCCCATGTGAACTTCTTCGGGGCACGCTGGTACTGCTGTTGCAGCAGCCATTTCAGCTCGTCGATGCTCCGGCGCTGGTAGCGCAGCAGGTCCGTGTGAAGCTCGTAGGGACCTTTGCCCATCACCAGGCCGCCCGTCTCGTGGTCGGCGCTGATGACGATGATGGTCTCGTCGGGGTGCTGCTGGTAGAACTCGTAGGCCACGCGCACCGCCTTGTCCATGTCGAGCACCTCGTTGATGGCGTTGCCGATGTCGTTGCGGTGGCAGGCATAGTCGATCATTCCGCCTTCAATCTGGAAGAAGAAACCGTCCTTCTGCTTCGACATCAGATAGTTGATGCCGGCTCGCGTAATCTGCTCCAGCGTCAGGTCGTCCCGCTCCTGGTCCAGGGCGTAGGGCAGATGGTCGCTGCCCAGCTTCTCGTTCTGGCGGTCACTCTGAAAGAGAATCAGCTTGTCGGCCTGACGACCCTTCTTCAAGTACTCCTTGTAGCCCCCCTTCAGGATGGTGTAGCCGGCCGCCCGTGCCTGCTCGTGCAGCGAAGGCTCGCCCTCGCGCGTATACGGCTTGTGAAAGTCGCAGCCGGCGAAGAAGTCGAAGCCGCTGCGACAGAGGTCCTGCCCCAGCTCGTAGTACATCTGGCGGCTGGGCTGGTGCCCGTAGAACGAGGCCGGCGTGGCGTGTGTGATGGCCACCGTCGTAGCGATGCCCACGGCCTTGCCCGCCTGCTGTGCCCATACAGCGATGCTGCTGACGGGTGTCTCCAGGTCCTCCAGCACGCCGATGGCGCCGTTTTTCGTCTTGTGCCCGCTGGCCAGAGCGGTGCCGCCGGCGGCAGAGTCCGTGACGCCGTTCGTGGCACTGTACGTATTGACCAGCCCCACGACGGGGAAGCTCGACATCAGGATGGGTTCGAAGCCGATCTTACCCTTCAGGGCAGCCTGATAGGTCTCGGTGACGTTGATCTGGTTGACGCCCATGCCGTCGCCGATGAAATAAAACACGTACTTCACCTGGCTCTGGGACAGCGCCGTCAGCGCAAAGGCTGCTGCAAGCAGCAGCGAGAGGAAACGTTTTCTCATATCTTCTCTTTTATCATTAGGTTTGCGGCGACAAAGATACAGCTTTTTTCGTTTCCGTGGAGCAGAAACCCCTGAAAAGTTTTCCTTTCCGACCCTTCAAGAATGACGAATGACGAGTGAAAGCCCCCTGTAATCCCCCGGCGGGGGATGCTAAATGGTTAAATGGTAAATGGTTAAATGGTAAATATTTAATTGGTAAATGGCTAAATGGTAAATGGTTAAATGATTATGATGAATAAGGTATTGAT
>CAMVFC010000124.1 GCA_947166655.1 uncultured Prevotellaceae bacterium | reverse complement strand
AAATCTGTCATTAGAGATTTGGGGTTATTGCAGTAATTATTGCAATACCATTTTCGGATCATAAGGGAAGTGAAACGAAAAGAATCATAGACTAACACCGCATTTTTCTTTTATTGGTGTCCGGTAAAAAATCTCCATTCCCAGGGTGTTACCCTGGGCTATTAGCTTGCCAGCCCTTCAGGCCTTTTTTACCGGACACCAATATTTTTCTTTATCATCTAAATAAAAGCCCAACCCTCACCCCCTCCCGTTAGGGAGGGGCGAAGGCTGGCGCGCTGTCTGCCTCTCGTTTGCCGGAGGACTCCCCTCCCTCACGGGAGGGGTCTGGGGGTGGGTCTTTTATTCTTTACGCTTCCCTTACTCTCCCCACGATTCGCGGTCGAGGTTACGGTAGCCGACAGCTTCGGCCAGATGATGGGTCTGTATCTGTTCTGCGCCCTCGAGGTCGGCGATGGTACGGGCCAGGCGGAGAATGCGGTCGTAGGCGCGGGCACTGAGTTGCAGACGGTTGATGGCCTCGCGAAGCATGGCCGTGTCCTGCGGGGCTGGCGTAGCAAACTCGCGCATCAGGGCAGGCGTCATCTGTGCATTGCAGTGAATGCCGGGATGCTCATGATAGCGTTCTTCCTGAAGGCGTCGGGCGCGGACGACGCGCTCGCGGATGGCAGCCGAGGACTCGCCTGGTCGCGTACGGCTGAGTTCATCGAAACTGAGCGGTGTGATTTCCACCTGGATGTCGATACGGTCCAGCAGTGGGCCGCTGATCTTATTCAGATAGCGATGAATCTGTCCGGGTGTACACTGGCAGCGCTTCGTTGGATGGTTGTAATAGCCACAGGGACAGGGGTTCATGGAGGCGACGAACATGAAGTTGCAGGGGTACTCGATGCTGTATTTGGCGCGGGTGACGGTAATCTTGCGGTCCTCTAAGGGCTGACGCAGGACTTCCAGTGCAGCCCGCTGAAATTCCGGGAGTTCGTCCAGGAAGAGAACCCCGTTATGCGCCAAACTGATTTCGCCCGGCATGGGGTTGGCACCGCCGCCCACAAGGGCGACCTGCGACACGGTGTGGTGCGGCGAGCGGAAGGGACGTTCGGTGATAAGCCCTGTTCCACCCTTGAGCTGTCCCGCCACGCTGTGAATCTGTGTGGTCTCGAGGCTCTCTGCCAACGAGAGCAGTGGAAGAATCGAGGGCAGACGTCGTGCCATCATGCTCTTACCGGCACCCGGCGGACCCACCATGATAAGGTTGTGGCCGCCGGCTGCTGCCACTTCAAAGGCACGCTTCACATTCTCCTGCCCCTTGACGTCGGCAAAATCCAGATCGAACTGTTCCTGATGGGCATAGAACTCGGCACGGGTATCAATTTCTGTGGGAACGAGCGCAGTATGCTTGCCGTTGAAGAAATCCATCACCTGCATCAAGGTCGTAGCGCCATAGACTTTCAGCCTGTTGACGACGGCGGCCTCGTGGACGTTCTGCTGCGGCACGATGAGCCCGTCGTAGCCCTCCTGACGTGCGCGGATGGCGATGGGCAGAGCACCCCGAATGGGGCGCAGGCTGCCGTCGAGACCGAGTTCACCCAGCACCATGAAACGCTCCTGCGAAGCCGCAGGCAGGAAGCCGTTGGCCTGCAGGATGGCCAAGGCAATGGGCAGGTCGAAGCCTGTGCCTTCCTTGCGGATATCACCGGGAGCAAGATTGACCGTGATGCGTTCATTGGGCAATTTCAGGCCGCAGTTGCCCAAAGCGGCTTCGATACGGCTCTGGCTTTCCTTGATGCTACTGTCGGGCAGTCCCACAATCGTCATGGAGGGTATCTTGTTGGCTGTGACGTCGGCCTCTATGGTGACAGGAATAGCCGTGATGCCAGCGACAGTGGCGCTATAGAGTTTTGCTAACATGAATGATGAAATGAACAAAGGGGGGGATCGTAAAAGAAGTCACTCTGCCGGAAAGAACATCCACTGCTGTTCACAACGTTGCATGCGCGCCAGCCCGAACCGGATGAAACGAGCCAACAGGAGGATGATACGAGGCCGAGGCAGCGGCGCGAGTTGCTTGCAGAGACGATTGAGGGGCAGCCCCTCGGGATGGTTGGCCAGGGCTGTCAGCAGTGCGCGCTCAGAGGGCGTGTCTCCGAAGGCTTCACCGCGCAGATGGGCGTCCTGCCGCCAGATAGACAGATGGACCGGGGAGGCCACGATATTCTCGTCGGCCACGCGGACATAGGCGGTACGACGACCGTCGTCCAGCGCACACACGGGCCTGGCAGCATAGGGCAACACGGTGCAGACGACAACGGTGCGCGCGCCACTACCCCGCCCTTCGGCAGGGACATGGTAGGTGGCAAACTGGATGGTGGGTTCGGGCGTGCAATACGTGGATGCCGCGGCGTGCATCATGAAGATTTCCTCTTCAGAACGCACGCCGTGGATGGTACCGTCATCACGAACACCAATGAGCAACCGGCCACCGTCGGTATTGGCAAAAGCCGAGACGGAACGAGCTAACTTGGGAGCATCGTCGACTTTATACTTGAAATCCTGTTGCTGGTGCTCACCTTGTGAGATGAGGTTATGCAATAAACTGGTCTTCGGGTTTTGCATCAGCGTCTTTCAGGAAGAAAAGACTCAGGACAACCATGAAGTTGATAATGACCTCGGCGAAATAGATACCTACGCAGCAAGCGCAGAGACCGAGGATGCCAATGCCGATCATGGTCAGTCCCATCAGCAGCAGCTCCCAGAAGTGTCCCCTGGTGAGTTCCCAGGAACGGCTGAACGCCTCGGAGAAGGAAGCACCCTGGGTGGCAAGCAGAGGAGCATACCACAGACGGATGCCAAGGAAGATACCTGGAAGGACGAAGGCACACGTGCCCAGAGCGACAATGATGCCATAGACAATCTCCACGACGAAGAAGATGGCCAACTGGTTGAGATCGACCTTGAAGACCTCGGCCACCGACTCATAGGGGCGACCCGTAAGGAAAGCATTGACATACAGTCGCCATGCGATGAAGCCCAGATAAAGCGAGAGCAACACGCCAACCGAGATAAGCGGGTAATTGAGCACCAAGGCATCGCGCATGGCTTCTGCCAGTACCTGAGGATTAGGGTTCTGGCCAAGACCGAGAAGCAGGTCTTCGTCATAGGTGATTCCCATGCCTTCGACGATGGAGGACACGAAGGTAAGGAGAACGAAGATGGGCCAGTGTTTTACGGCGAGGTCCCACGCCCGAGAGACGAGGTCTCCGATGGAAAGCTGTTTCATGTGTGTTGAGTGTTATGATGTTAATAAACTTCTTTTCTTTTATCTTTACGGAGTGGCGGAAAGCGGAACAAGGTTGCGCACGACACCCCATACGAGGGCGAGACACAGAAGCACAAAGGCTGTCCGAGAGGAGATCTCCTTTTTCCAGAGCCACCACGCCAGGATGAACGGCAGGGCGATGAACAACGCCGGGTTGCACCAGAAGGCTTCCGCCACATGGCCTTGCAGCAGGGCCAGCATCATCCGCTGTGCACCGCAAAACGGGCAGTCGAGACCCGTCAGCCAATGGAAAGGGCACGTCAGCATGGCTTCATCGAGAGGTTAAAACGTCATTTCCTGTGCAAAACTACACTTTATTCGTGAAAAAGCCAAAAAGTGACCCGGAAAAAGTGTCAGAAATCCTTGGAAGCTCTGGTTTCTGAGACGATGACGCCCGAAAGGGCCAGCAAAGAAATCAGATTGGGAACTGCCATGAGACCGTTCAGCAAGTCGGACAGGCTCCAGACAAAGGTCAGCTGGGCCATCGCACCGAAGAAGATGGTGCAGACAAAGAGCACACGGTAGAGTGTCAGGAAACGTTTGCCGCTGAGGTACTCCACAGCGCGTTCGCCATAATAGCTCCATCCGAGGATGGTCGAGAAAGCGAAGGTGACAATGCCGAAGGTGAGCAGCGGGGCGCCGACGACGGGAATCTTGTCGAAGGCCATCTGAGTGAGCGTGCCGCCATTCGTATAATCAATATCGGGATAGGCCAGGATGCTGGAGACCAACACCAGACCCGTGAGCGCACAAATGACGACGGTGTCCCAAAAGGTCGCCGTGGATGTCACCAACGCCTGGCGCACGGGGTCCTTCGTTCGGGCAGCAGCGGCCACGATGGGAGCCGACCCCATGCCGCTCTCGTTAGAGAAAAGTCCGCGGGCGATGCCGTAGCGGGCTGTCATCATAATTGTGGTGCCAGCAAAACCTCCACCGGCAGCGGCAGGCGAGAAGGCGCTGCGGCAAATGAGGCACAAAGCGTCCCAAAGGTAGGCGCTGTTGACAAAAAGAATATAGATGCACCCCACGATGTAGAGCAAGGCCATCAGCGGGACAAACATGGAACAGAAACGGGCGATGCCCTTCACGCCGAAAAGGATAACGAGGGCTGCCAGGATGGCTACGACGATGCCCGTCCACGCCTCGGGGATATGATAGGTCTGCTGGCACAGAAGCGAGATGGCATTGCTCTGAACGGCATTGCCGATACCGAAAGAGGCGACAGCGGTGAAGATACAGAAAGCGATGGCCATCTTCTTCCACCCCATTCCTCGCTCGAGGGCATACATGGGACCTCCGAGCATCGAGCCATCGCTGGTCTTGACGCGGTATTTCACGGCCAGAAAGCCTTCGGAATACTTGGTGGCAATACCCAGGAAGCCCGTCAGCCAACACCATAGGACGGCACCGGGGCCACCGATGGCCACTGCCGTGGCGACACCTACGATATTACCCGTACCGATCGTAGCAGCCAATGAGGTGGCCAATGCTCCGAACTGACTGACGTCGCCCTCAGCGTCCTTGTCGCGTGTGACGGAGAGGCGGATGGCATGTAGGATACGGCGCTGCGGGAAGCGCAGACGAACGGTAAGATAGAGATGGGTACCCAGCAGCAACAGAATCATCGGCCAGCCCCAGAGCTCTGAGGCGGCCTCGGTGATGATAGCGTTGAGGGTATCCATCGTTTTTTATGCGTCCGCAAAGACCATGCCCTCCTCCAAGGTCACCTGAAGTGTGGCATACTCGCTGTGAAAATCGTGCTGCAGGCGTTCGCGGTAGCGCCGACTCTCCCACTGGCACATGGGCAGGTCGTGGAGCAGGTAGTTACCGCACGTCTCTGGCGTAGTGGCAGGTACGCTCTCCTGCGACAGAATCCACGACAGACACTGGATGGTCAGCTCGCGCATATCCTCCACAGAGTATTCGCCTGTCATCACGATATACATCCCTGTCAGACAGCCCATGGGACCGACGTACACGACATCGTCCTTGACGGAAGAATTGCGGAACCAGGTAGCCATCAGATGCTCCATGCTGTGCATGGCGGCAGGGGCGACGGCAGGCTCCTTATTGGGTTCGGTGATGCGGAGGTCGAAGGTGGTGAAGCCCTTGTCCTGCCGCGACACGTAGATGCCGGGCTTCAGGTGGGTATGGTCGATGGTAAAACTCTGAATTACTTCCATTGTTTAGGTCTTTTTGGGGAGAAGGGAGATGTATTCACTCCTCGAATCTCAACACCGAGAATTGTTCGGGCAACGAGGAAAGGAAACGACGCGTGACCTCGAAGCTATGGCCGGCCATCTCGTCCCAGAAGTTGAAATACTGCTGCAGATGCTGGTCGGCACCCGGCGTGTCGCTGAGGATGCGGAAACTGACGAAGGGCACGGCGTGCAGGAAACACGTCTGCGCGATGGCGGCGCTCTCCATGTCGACGGCCAGCGCCTCGGGGAAAGCGTCTTTGATGCGGTCCAACTGCTGACGATCGCTGATGAACTGGTCGCCGGTGCAGATGAGTCCCGGTCTGATGGCCGCCTCCTCCTTCACCTGCAGAGCGACGTCCACCAGTTCCTCTTCCGAGCGGAAACGGGGAGGAAGGCCCTGCATCTGTCCGTGCTCATAGCCTGGTATGCTGACGTCGTGGTAGACGGTCTCGGTACTCACCACGACGTCCATCACGTTCAGGCTGGCATCGATGCCGCCGGCGCAACCCGTAGAGATGACACAATCGGGAGAATAGTGCTGGATGAGCGTCGTGGCGCCCACGGCAGCATTCACTTTGCCCATTCCACACTGCATGAGGATGAGCGTGTTGGCGCCTAAACGTCCTAAGATGAAGGAGAAACAGCCTTGCTGCTCTTCGCGTGCCTCAGAGAGCAGACCGACGAGCTGTTTGTGCTCCTTCTCCATGGCTGAGAGGACTCCTATTTTCATATACAATCCTTTTTTGACGGCACAAAGATAAGCCTTTTAGCCGAAGTGAGCAAAAATTAAACCAATAAAAAACTGCGCCCCCACAGAGGGAGCGCAGTCTTTATGATTTTTCTTCAATGAAATCCTGTGGATTAGAAGTTGTAGTAGACACCGAAGGTCAGGCTACCAAGTGTAAAGCTTTCCAGAGTGTTGATGCCAGCCTTAAAGCTTGTAGGAGCATCGGGAGCACCAGAGACATCAGCAACAGCATCCTTGTGGAAACCCAGAGTGAAGAGGTTGTTAGCCTTAGCAACAATGCTCCACTTCTCGTTCAGGTTGAAAGCGACACCAGGAGTGACGAACAAGCCAAGATCCAGAGCTGCCTTCATGTCCTTTGCCTTCTCCATGCCAAAAAGGATACCACCATCTACGAAGATGTTAGCTCTGCCCCACTTGATGGCCTGATAGCGAGCATAGGGAGAGACATTGATAATGGTGCTATTCGTCTCGGCAGAAACACCAGCGTGCTCCAACTTCTGCTTATTATAGCCAACGCCGAGGGCGATACCGATACCCCACTTATCGTTCAGAGAAGTTCCGATTTCAGGAGCTACGACAAAACTTGTTGTAGTTTTCTCGCCAGCAGTCTTATCCTTGGAGGTGCTGAAGCCGAGGGTACCACCTACATACGACTGTGCATTAGCGCTGAGTGTAGCAACTGCGAAAGCAGCCATAAGAAGAATCTTTTTCATAATCACTTTTACAATTTAATCGTTCCTACTCTTTTTAGGGTTTTCGGATTGTCCCTTTCTTCTTTTCGGCTGCAAAGGTATGGCAACTTTCCGTATCTGCCAAATATTATCCAAGAAAAATAAAAAAAAAAGATAAATAGAACAAATAAACACACTATTTATATCATAATTCAAGTTCATTTTCCCTGCCTGGGCACTATAATGATTCTATTTTCTTATTTACACCTTATTATAATAATTCAAGTTTCGGCTTTTCAAAGAACCACAGATGAATGCAGATGAAGCCTATC
>CAMVFC010000123.1 GCA_947166655.1 uncultured Prevotellaceae bacterium | reverse complement strand
GACACCCCGACAACGAGATGCCCGACTGGCTCTATTTCAACGTCATCGACATCAACAAAGGCAACGGCCCCATCCTGCGCGACATCCAGGGCAACCAACTCTCTGTCATCGCCAACGGCGTGCATAATGTCAACAAAACCGACAGTTACGCCTCGGCACATCCAGCAGCCATCGTAGACAACACAGCCAACATCCGCAACTGGGTGTGGCAAATCACGCTGGACAAGGACGAGCACCCTGTTATCGCCTATCCCCACATCGATGACGCGAAGACAACACACGTGTATTGGTACGCACGCTGGACAGGCTCGGAGTGGCGACGCACATGGGTGCAGTACGGCGGCCACGCCTTCCACGCCAACTGGAACTCCACCGAGAAATGCTACTCGGGCGGTATGGCTGTGGATCCCGAGAACGTGAATGATCTTTACCTCAGCATCCCCACCAAGAATGGTGCGTACAACAAAGACGGCGTCTACGAAATCTGGAAGTACACCATCGACGATGCAGGCAAGGTGGCTGGCAGCGAGCAGGTGACACGAAATTCTGTCAAGAACAACGTCCGCCCGTTTGTCATCCCGGGCTCCAAGAACTCGCCCATGCGTCTGACATGGATGAACGGCGACTATTATTATTGGATTGTCAAGCAGGGCTACCCGAAGGGCTACCCGACGGACATCCGAGTGGATTACGCTTGGACGGAAACGTTGACAAGTGAGCTGACCGAAGAAGAGGCTCCGCGCGTGAAGTGCTGGTGCCTGGACAAGGACCGCACCCTCAACCTGGCCTTCGCTATGAACGAATCGAAATACGCCGGCAGCACCCTGTTCTCCCTGGGCAACCTCACATATAGCCTCAACAGCGACAACTATCCCGTCGTAAAGATCGGTACAACGAACTACCGCAGCCAGAACCGCCTGCTCACATCCGATGACTGGGCCACGAAGAGCAGCGGCACCAGCGGCGACAATCACCCGACGAAAGTCCTCACGTGGGTGCTTTCGATGACCTACGACGGTCAGACGCTGACCACCTATCGCAACGGACTTGTGGACCAAGTCATCACAACTACAGCATTAGAGGGTGGTGCGGCCAACGTTGATGGCTACCCCCACACACTGCTCGGACAGTCGGGCTACTACGCCTGCGCTTCGCCCCTGACGGTGCAAAGTCTTGCTGCAGCGCTACAGAAGGAGGCTGAAGCCGAGAAGGCCAAGAGTGCCCTGCAGATGCTGAGTCTCCCCACGGAAACGCGCACCGACCTCGTACTGCCCACGTCTATATTAGGTCTCGACATCGCCTGGACGAGCAACAACGAGAGCGTCATCAGCAACAATGGTGCCCTCTTCGCCATCAGCCAGAACAAGACCGTGACCCTCACCGCCACCATCGGCTCTGAGAGCCGCACGTTCCAGGTAAAAGCACTGTCCCGCGACATCACCAAGAACCTCCGCTACTCAAAAGACGGCATCGACCTGACAAAGAACACCGCTTCGGGTTTCTCGACCAACTCCTACGTGACAGCCCCTGAAGGTCTGCTCACAGGCCTGCGATCTTACACTGTACTGCTCACCGTTACGCCGAAGACGATGACCAAACAGCCGCGTCTGTACGACTTTGGCAGCGGTTCGGGCAACAGCCTTTTCCTGCGCGCCGATGCTCTCGCTGCCGGTATCAAGTACAACGGCGGCACCACGACGATGGTCAACGGCAAGACGACACTGAAGGCTGGCACCACATACAAGATGGCTGTCAGCTACAACGCCGCCACCAGAACCACGACCCTCTACATCAACGGCGAAGTAGACGCCGAAGGAACTGCCAATCAGACCGAAGCCTATCAACTGACAGAGGTGGCTGCCGATACGCGCAACTACATTGGTCGCACGCAGTGGTGGGACGGACAATATGCTGCCGATAATCAGGACTTCTGCGGCACCATCGATGGCTTTCGCCTCTACGATGTCTGCCTCAGTCACAAAGAGATTTGTCAACTGCAAGACCTCCCTTTTGAAGAGCGCGAGCTGCCCACGGCACTCATCAACGGCGACTTCGAGGACACCTACGCCGTCATGAACAACTCTGGCGTCAGCAGCGACCGCGCTATCTATCAGCCCACTGGTTGGAGCATCGACTACATCAACCGTGACCAAAACGACCTCACAGCATTGAAGAACGGCGACCTCTATTTCAGCAACTTCTTTGCCTCGCTTGACCAACCTGCAAACCACGGTAAACAAACTTATTGGATCCGTCAGAACTGGGGAACCAGCACACTGACCCTCTCACAAGAGATGCAGTTGCCAAAAGGTGCTTACGTTCTTTCCATGGACCTATGGAAAAGCGGTCTGGGCGGCGATGCCGTCGTCAGCATCGAGACTGAGGGTGGAGCTGTCGTCACGGCACCATCACTGGAGAACAAGGAGGCCTGGCAGTCGCTCTCGCTCGACTTCGAAAGCGATGGTGAAGCCAGCACCAAGCTCCGTTTGGCTGCCATACACACCAGCGCAGGCAGTACGAAAATCATAGGTTTCGACAACGTCGTCATCAAGAAAAACACCTCAGTAGGCATCGCAGGACAACGTTCAGACATGCGAACGTCTGCGGTCTTCGACCTCAGCGGACGACGTCTCAAGAACGGAACAAACCCGTCACAGCCAGGGGTCTACATCCGAAACGGTCGCAAGTTTGTACGCTGATCACTTCGCTCATACACCATAGCGGAAGCATTAGAGGGCGGCTCCCATCATGCCAGTGTGGGGGGCGCTCTCTTCCGTCTGATGGCGTGAAGTACGAAGAGTGGTCATGAGTGTCACGTGTCAAGAGTGTCATTAAGCAATTCGGGGTGCAAAAATACGCCATAATATATAAATAAATATATTTATTTATATATTATGAGCCTGAAAATACCCTCCCCCAATCTGAAAACCTTAATGACACTCTTGACACATGACACTCATGACACACACCCTTTATTTTTGCCCGATGTGCCGAAAACGCGCGAAATGGGAGGGCGAGATTTGGTGGCGCGCGAATAATGTCGTACCTTTGCAGCAGCAAGACACACAGGGAACATAGGAGACGCGCATGACCCTCATAAGAGACCTCACACACCCTCATAAGAGTAGCGGGCGAGAAGCCCTCCGGAGGGAACACCTCTTGGCGGCTGTTCCTGGCAGCGCACCATCCGCCTCAAGACGGCAAGCGCCACATTTCCCGCATTTTTCTTGTATATGTGCGCGCTAATCTTTACCTTTGCAGCCACTTTTTGATAGAGAGAAGGCATGATATCTGTAGAACATCTGGGCATCGAATTCAGCGCACGCCCGCTTTTCACGGACGTGAGTTTTGTCGTGGGCGACCGCGACCGTATAGCCTTGACGGGCAAGAACGGTGCGGGCAAGTCCACGCTGATGAAAATCATTGCAGGCCAGCAGACACCCACCGCAGGCACGGTGACAGCGCCCCGCGGCACCACCATCGGCTATCTGCCGCAGGTGATGGAGTTGGCGGGCGAACGCACGGTGGTCGATGAGACGATGCAGGCCTTCGACCACATCCGCGACCTGCAGGCCGATATCGAGCGGATGCAGGCAGAGATGGCCGAGCGAACGGACTATGAGAGCGACGACTATATGGCGCTCGTGGAACGATATACGCACGCCGAAGAGCATTTCCGCCTGATGGGCGGCATGAACTTTCGTGCCGAAGTAGAACGTACGCTGCAGGGCTTGGGTTTCGAACGTTCGGACTTCGACCGTCCTACGCGTGAGTTAAGCGGCGGATGGAGGATGCGTATCGAGTTGGCCAAGTTACTGCTGAGACAACCCGACGTGCTACTGCTGGACGAACCCACCAACCACCTCGACATCCAAAGCATTCAATGGCTGGAGCAGTACCTGCAGCAGCGCACAGGGGCCCTGATGCTGGTATCGCACGACCGGGCTTTCATGAACAACGTAACCACACGCACCATCGAGATTACATGCGGTCGCATCTGGGACTACAAAGTGAAATACGATGAGTACGTGCGCCTGCGTGCCGAACGCCGCGAACAGCAGTTGCGTGCTTACGAGAACCAGCAGAAAGAAATCGCCGACCTCAAGGACTTTATCGAGCGCTTCCGCTACAAGCCCACAAAGGCCGTGCAGGTGCAAGAACGTATCAAGCAGCTGGAACGCATTATTCCCATAGAAGTGGACGAGGTCGATAATTCGGCCCTCCACCTGAAATTCCCTCCCTGCCAACGCTCGGGCGACTTCCCTCTGATTGTGGAAGACCTTGCCAAAAGCTATAATCATCCCGTTATTCAGAATGTCAACCTCACCATTCGCCGTGGCGAAAAGGTGGCTTTTGTGGGGCGCAATGGCGAAGGCAAATCGACGCTCGTCAAATGCATCCTTGGCGAGATTCCCTTCGAGGGCAGGCTGAAAGTGGGGCACAATGCTCAAATCGGCTACTTCGCCCAAAACCAAGCCCAGCTGTTAGATCCTGAGTTGACGGTCTTCGACACCATCGACCGCGTGGCACGCGGCGATGTCCGTACCAAGATTCGCGATATCCTGGGAGCCTTTATGTTTGGCGGAGAAGCATCAGACAAGAAGGTAAAAGTGCTATCGGGCGGCGAACGTAGCCGACTGGCAATGATTAAGCTGCTGCTGGAACCCGTCAACTTTCTGATCCTCGACGAGCCCACCAACCATCTGGACTTGCGGTCGAAGGATGTGCTGAAGGAAGCCATCGCAGCGTTTGACGGCACAGTGATTGTCGTCAGCCACGACCGCGAATTCCTCGACGGGCTCGTCTCAAAGGTCTATGCCTTCGGCGGCGGAAAGGTCAGAGAGTACATCGGAGGAATCTACGATTGGATCAATCAACAAAGCACCAAAGAATCAGCACAGCAGTCCTCCAGGGCTACCTCACAGTCCCCTCTCTCCCAAAGAGGCGGAGAATCACAGCAACAAAGCAAGGCGACGGCCTTCTCCTCTTTAAAAGAAAAGGGGATAGGAAGAGTGTCCGAGGGAACTCAATCGTCTTCTTCCGCTCAATCTTCTTGGGAGGCTCAAAAAGCTTTGGCCCGCCAAAGAAAGAAATTGGAACGCACGGTGGCCGACGCAGAAGCCGAGATGAACGAAGTGAGCGCAGCCGTGGCTATACTCGAGGACCAACTGTCAACGCCAAAAGGTGCTGCCGACGTAGCCCTCTACGAACGGTACACACGTCTGAAGGCCAAGCTCGAAGAAATTGAGAGCCAGTGGATAGAGGCATCAGAACAATTAGAGGTGCTGGCCGACACTACTCCAAAGGGTGCTTGACTTGCTCTATTACAACAAAAGACTTCAACAGAATAAAACATAATATAATAAATCAAAAAAATGAAACTCAAAAACACCCTTTCCATTATGGCACTTGCCTTCCTGACAGCGTGCGGAGGCACACAAAACACCCTGCAGACAGGGCTCAACCTCGCTAACCTTGACACGACGGCAGCACCCGGCACTGATTTCTATCAGTTTGCCTGCGGTGGTTGGATGCAGGCCCACCCTCTCACTGCTGAATACGCCCGCTTTGGCAGTTTCGATCAGTTGGGCGAGAACAATACCGAACAGTTGCGCGGGCTCATCGAGCAGGTGGCTGCGCAGCAGAACGAGCCTGGTTCCGTGGCCGATATGATAGCCCAGATGTACAACAGCGCCATGGACTCCGTAAGCCTCAACAAGCAGGGCATCGAACCTCTGCGCGAAGACCTGCAGCACATCAACGCCTGTATCGAGAAAGACCAGTTGTTCCGTCTTTATTCCAGTCTGCAGGTGAAGGGTGTCATGGGTCTCTTCGGCTTCTATATCAACGCCGATATCAAGGACAGTAAGAACAACCTGCTTCAGATTCACCAAAGCGGTCTGACTATGGGCCAGAAAGAGTATTACCTCGACACAGACTCGGCTACGACAGCCATCCGCGACGCCTACCGCCAATACATGAACACGCTCTTCGCCCGCTGTCTACCGGCTGACGAGAACCTCGCAGCGCGCGTGGACGCCGTGCTGGCATTGGAGACTGAGCTGGCCAAGGTATCCCGCTCACGCGTCGAACTGCGTGACGAGGAAAAGAACTATAACAAGATGACTATCCAGCAGCTCATGCAGGATTACCCTGGTATCGACTGGAGCCACTACTTCGGTATCCACGGCGCCGCCGAGGTACGCGAGGTCAGCGTGGGACAACCTGAGTTCCTCCACGCTGTGGAACGACTGTGGGCCTCCACGCCGGTAGCCGTGCTGCAGGACTACATCCGCTGGCAACTGATCGATGCGGCATCCTCCTACCTCGACGATGCGATGCGTGCCGCCAACTTTGCTTTCTACGGTAAAGCTATGAGTGGTCGCGAAGAGGACCGTCCGCGCTGGAAGCGTGCCGTGGCCTCCACTGAAGGTGCCCTGGGCGAGGCCGTCGGCCAGCTCTACGTAGAGAAATATTTTCCTGCTGCCGCCAAAGAGCGCATGGTACAACTGGTACGTAACCTACAGATCGCCCTGGGTGAACGCATCGACGCTCAAGAGTGGATGAGCGACAGCACGAAAGCCGTAGCTCACGACAAACTTAATTCGTTCATCGTCAAGGTGGGTTATCCCGATCAGTGGAAAGATTACACGGGTCTCGAGATTGGTCGCAACTACTGGGAGAACGTCAAGAAGACGCACGAATGGGGCACCTTCGACGAGGTACGCCGCAAGCTGAACAAGCCCGTGGATAACACTGAATGGTACATGACACCGCAGACTGTGAACGCATACTACAACCCTACGACCAACGAAATTTGCTTCCCTGCCGGCATCCTTCAGCCTCCGTTCTTCGACATGCAGGCCGACGACGCATTTAATTATGGTGCCATCGGTGTCGTCATCGGTCACGAAATGACTCACGGCTTCGATGACCAGGGTGCCAAATATGATAAGGACGGCAACCTGCGTCAGTGGTGGACAGAGGAGGACACACATCGGTTTGAGGAACGCACTCACGTGATGCGCGATTTCTTCAACGCCATCGAAGTGTTGCCGGGACTGCATGGCAACGGACAGCTGACATTAGGCGAGAACATGGCCGACCATGGTGGCCTGCAGGTCGCCTTCCAGGCTTTTAAGAACGCCACCCGCGAAGCGCCACTGAGCGAGCAAGACGGTTTCACGCCCGAACAACGTTTCTTCCTGGCTTACGCTGGCGTATGGGCTGGCAACATCCGTGATGAAGAAATCCGCAAGCGCACCAAGAGCGACCCTCACTCGCTGGGACGTTGGCGTGTGAACGGCGCACTGCCTCACATCGACGCTTGGTACGAGGCTTTCGGCATCACCGAAGCCGACCCGATGTTTGTGCCCAAGGCTGAGCGTGTCTCCATCTGGTAAT
>CAMVFC010000122.1 GCA_947166655.1 uncultured Prevotellaceae bacterium | reverse complement strand
GGGCAACGGCTTCAAGGGCCACGTGGACGACGTGCGCCTGTGGAAGCGCGCCCTCAGCGAGGACGAGATTACGGAGAACTACGCCCGCATCCTGGGCGGCACGGAGCAGGGCATGGTGCTCTACTGGCCCCTCGACGAGGGCCTGAGCGTGAAGCGCTACGCCTTCGACATAGCCTGTCAGGACGGCCTCTACCAGCTGAACCACCCCGAGGTGGGTGCCAACGTGCTGCCCGACGCCAACAGTCCGCAGCGGCTGAAGCTCTACGGCATGACCGACAGCAAGGGTAACTACATCATCAAGGGCATCCCCTTCCAGAGCGGTGGCACCAACTACGAGGTGTCGCCCATGATGGGCATCCACGAGTTCTCGCCCGGCACGCGCTCGATGTTCGTCAGCCCGACGAGCCTGACGGCCAACAACATCGACTTCGAGGACGTGTCCAGCTTCCCCATGAAGGGCAAGGTACACTACGTGGACACCAACATCCCCGTGGAGGGCGCCGTGCTCTACGTCGATGGTCAGCCGCAGTCGAAGGACGGCAAGCTGATACAGACCGACGACGAGGGCCGTTACGAGGTGAGCGTGCCCATAGGCGAGCACTACGTGGAGGTGAGGCTCGACAACCACACGATGGTGGGCGGCGGCCGCTTCCCCCTGACCGGCAGGTATAACTTCGCCGACGCCGTGACCTACAACTTCCAGGACTCCACGCTGGTGAACTTCGTGGGCCGCGTGGCCGGCGGCGAGCGCAGCGACACCTTGGGCGTGGGCTTCGGCCATAACGAGCGCATCGTGGGCGGCCCGTCGAAGAACAACATCGGCGTGGCCACCATCACGCTGAGGGTGAACAGCGAGAAGCTGTCGTTCAACTGCAAGACGGGCACCACCGAGACCCACCAGCAAAACCGCACGTGGGCGAGCGACACGGTGAGCGTGAACAGCCATACCCACACCGGCTTCCGCAACGGCGAGGACCACTACATCTTCATACACACCGACTCCGTGACGGGCGAGTTCTCCGCCCTGCTGCCCCCGCTGAAATACACGGTGAAGAGCATCACGGTGGAGTCGAACAGAGACGCGATAGAGTTCACCGAGCTGCCGGAGATAGACTTGACCAGCATCAAGGAAATGCGCAGCGACTCGGTGCGGATGGTGAAGGAAAACAGCGCCGACACCGTGTGGGTGAAGTACAGCTACACCACAAAGATGGTGAAGACCTACTTCGCGTCGCCGCAGCTCGACGTGGTGGACGCAAATGCCGACCCGGGCTTCTTCGGACTGAAGGAAATCTCGTTCCCCTCAGAGGACGGCGAGACGACCATCGTGATCGACAGCCTGTACCAAAAGGGGCGCGACCCGCTCTACAAGGTGGGCTATCCCATCTACAGGACGGGGCAGGCGAATGTCTATAACCTGTATGCCTACGAGGTGTACGAGAACCGCGACGTGAAGGACAAGGTGGCGCACGACACCATCCCCCTGCCACACGTCAACGTCACCGTGGCCAACGAGATGAGCTCCATACAGAAAATCATCTATAAGGTGATGGACGAGAGCACGGGCTACAAGCCCGGACAGGCCTACGAGCTGACCACGCAGCAGGTGCCGCTGGACGACGAGGGCAAGGCCAAGCTGACGTGGACGGCGGGCCTGCCCAACATCACGGAGCCCTTCACCCGCAAGTTCCGCATCGCCCTGGAGCGCAAGGAGCGCACGTACAACGTGGCCGACTTCGACGCCATCGTGATAGGACAGCTGACCAACGGCAACAACTTCGTGACCAAAGGCCCCGACGTGGTGGACTTCGTGCTGCGCGACCCGCAGGGCGCCAAATCGACCACCAAGCTGACCAAGGGAGAGACCCATACCAAGACCTTCTACGACACGCGCAAGGCGTATGGAGAATACAGTGTGAACTTTAACCTCGCTTACGGTTCTGACGTTAAATTGGGTTCAGGTGTGGCACTTATAGTTATGTCTTCTTTACAGAATAATTTTACAAATGATATTGGTGTCAGTACCACCTGGGAAGAGACGTGGAACGAAGACAGCCTGTATGTAAAGACCACCACGGAGAACGTCGCTACCAGCGACAGCAAGCCCTACGTGGGCGCGCCGGGCGATGTCTATATAGGCAAATCACTCAACTACCTCATCGGCGGCTGCCGCCGCCTCCTCATCGCCTACAACGAGGAAAAGAAGAAGTATGAGGTGAAAATGGTGGAATCCATCTCCCTCGGCGACACTATCGCCACGGCGTTCAAGTTCACCCAGTATGAGCTGGAGACGGTCATGATACCCAAGTGGAAGGACATGCGCCGCGAGTTCCTCACCGAGGTGGCTTCGGAGGCTGAAGCCAGGAGCTACGTCAACAACGGCAGCAAAACGGTCTATCTGACATGGAAGGGGCTGAACGCGGACAACTACGAAGTGGGCAAGGACTACATCTGGGTAGAGCCCAAGAGCTGGGAGACGTTGGGCATCCCGGGGGGATTCCAGCGCGACAGTGTGGCCTGGTGCAACACGCAAATCTCTCTGTGGGAGCAGGCCATCTACGACAACGAAGAGAATAAGGTGAGCATGATGAACGCCGGGCAAAAAAAGGAAAACATCTCCATCGACGGCGGCTCTTCCTACAGCTACTCGATAAGAGAGAGCGGAACGAAACACCACGAAACAATCATCGACTGGAAGATGGGATTCATAGCGAACTTCAGCGTCGCATTCCATGCAAAAAAAATCGTACACGTAGGATGTGAAACATCGATTAAGACCGAGGACGGCGGCGGCTTTGTCAGGGGCGACGGCACCATCGACGAGGACTTCACCGAGTGGGAATACAACATTGAGGACGGCAACCGCGACACCGACCTGTCGCTGACCATCTACCACTCGGATTCGAAGAAGTACAGCGACTTCTTCAGCGTCTTCGGCGGCCAGACCTACAACCCCTACCAGCCGCAGGAGGTGACGCACTACTACAAGCCGGGCACGCCCCTTGGCAACAGCACGGAGCAGATGGAGCAGCCCGACATGCGCATCGGCCTGCCGGGCGAGAACCCGTCGACGAGCGTCACCGTGACCGACATCCCCGCCGGCGGCGAGGCCACCGTGGTGCTGCAGTGTACCAACCTGGGCAACGCCCACCAGGGCGTCATGTTCAGCTACGGCCTGGAGGTGCTGGACGAGACGAACACCAACGGCCTGCAGATACTCATGGACGGTGTGCCCATCAACGGACGCTCGCTCTACCTGGAGCACGGCGAGTCGGTGACGAAGGTGCTCACCATCCGCCAGACGGACCAGAGCATCCTGGACTACGAGGGCATCAAGCTGTGGTTTGAATCGCAGTACCAGCCCAACCTGATTCACAGCGAGGTGACGCTCAACGCGCACTTCGTGCCGTCGTCGTCGCCCGTGGAGCTTGCCATCGACGAGCCGGTGGTGAACAGCAACACGCCCGGCGGAGAGCTGCAGATGAGGCTGAAGGGCTTCAACCGCCAGTTCAAGAACCTCAGGAACGTGGGCGTGCAGTACCGCTTCCAGGGCAGCACGCAGTGGACCGACCTGCACACGTGGTGGGTGAACCCGAACGACACCATTGGCCGCGACAGCCTGAGCCACAAGCTGCTGCCCAAGACGGGCGACCTGCGCTTGGCACTCGACATGACGAGCGACCTGGCCTACCCCGAGGGCAACTACCAGTTCCGCGCCTTCACCACCACGCCCTACGGCACGGAGCAGGTGCATGTGTATAGCGACGTGGCCGCCGTCATCAAGGACCGCAAGCGGCCCATCAACCTCTACACGCCCGCGCCGGCCAACGGCATACTGGGCTATGGCGACCAGATGGCCATCGAGTTCAACGAGGACATCGTGCCGGGCTATGTGGGCGGCGACAACGTCGTCGTCACGGCGAAGCTGAACAGCAGCGAGGTGGACCACGACGTGGCCTACCAACTGGTGCCCTTCGAGGAGATGATGCCGCGCACGGTGAACCCCGTGTTCCTGACCAGCAGCTTCGCCATGGACTTCTGGCTGAACTGGCACGAGGCGGGCACCATCCTGCACTTAGGCGAGAAGACCGACAACTTCGCCCTGAGCATCGGCGACGACGGCTACGTCACCGTGACGATGGGCAACAACACCTACCGCAGCGACGCCGCCGTGCCGAAGGACAAGTGGACGTTCTTCGCCCTGAACTACGACACGGAGAAGAAGGCGTTCAACATGCTGGCCCTGCAGGACGAGAAGAACATCTACCTGTTCAGCAACCGGCCGGTGACGATGGAGAACGTGCAGGCCGTACACTACCTCTCGGACAACTGCCTGTACCTCGGCCCCGTGGAGGCCGACATCCACTCGCTGGGCCTCTACAACTACTGCCGCGACCTGTCGTTGGCCTCCAATGACAAGAACAACGCCAAGGACGGCTACGTCTATGGACTGGCCAACTTCTGGCCCATGGACGAGGGCCACGGCACCGTGGCCGGCGACCTGCGCCACACGCACGACTTCGTGGTGAAGGACATGTGGAAGCTGGAGAACAAGAACTACGGGCTGATGATCAACAAGCCGGAGGGCGTCATGGCCGACATCACGCAGGTGGGCACCGGCGATGGCGAGAGCTACGCCATAGAGATGTGGTACAACAAGAGCGGCAACCCGAAGGGCGAGACGGTGTTTGAGACCGCCACGCCCGACCCGTACAGCCCGATGACGAACCTGAACGAGGTGACGAACCTGCACCTGCGCTTCGACAGCCTGCAGAACCTGGTGCTGGACTACGGCGGGAAGTCGCAGGTGGTGGCCAGCCATGAGGCCTTCCCCGACCTGCGCCGCTACCACCACTACGCGCTGAACGTGGTGCGCGGACAGGCCGCCTCGTTCTACCTCGACGGACAGCGCACGGCGGTCATCCCCGAGGCCGACGTGCCGCCCATGCAGGGCACAAGCCTCGTCGTGGGCAGGAACAACGAGATGCTGGCCCTCGTCGACGAGATACGCATCTGGCACGCCGCGCTCAGCGAGAGCCGCCTGCTCGGCAACATGTACAACACGATAGACACCGCCGACGTCTATTCGCGCGGACTCGTGGCCTACTATCCCTTCGAGAAGACGGGCAAGGAGAACGGCGTCACGACGAAGGTGATTGCGCTGGAGAACATGGCTCCGAAGGCCGCTGCCATGGTGCTGCCTGCCGACACGGCGAGCCTGATCGCCCTCACGCCGCCGCTGAAGAACGCGCCCGACGAGACGGTGCTCACCGCCACGCCGGTGGCCTCGGACCGCAAGGTGGTCATCAACCTGTCGATGGTCGGACTCACGGCGCGGCAGCTGGAGGGCACCACGCTCAACATCACCGTCGACAAGGTGCGCGACCTGCACGGCAACGAGTCGCAGCCCATCCGCTGGACGGCATACGTGCAGCAGAACACGCTGAAGTGGATGAAGGACTCGGTGAACGTCATCAAGAAGTACGGCGAGGACTATACCTTCGACGTCGATATCGAGAACAAGAGCGGCAGCACGGAGTACTACACCTTATATAATATGCCGCAGTGGCTCTCGCTCGTCGATAGCGAGCGCAGCGACGACGTGAGCCCGCTCAGGACGAAGACGCTGCGCTTCCGGGTGAACCCGCTGACGCCCGTGGGCAACTACGACGCGACCATCGGTCTGCAGGGCAACAACGGCATACAGGAGCCGATGCGCATCGTGATGAAGGTGCGCGGCGAACGGCCGCAGTGGGCTGTTGACCCGACGAAGTACGAGCACCAGATGAGCATCGTCGGTCAGGTGTACATCAACGGCATACTGATGGAGAACGCGGAGAGCATGGTGGCTGCCTTCATCGGCGACGAGTGCCGAGGCGTGGCCTCGCCGGAGAGGGTGCGCGGAGCAGCCTACGTGACGATGACCGTCTATGGCAAGGACACGCGCACTGCCGACATGGGCAAGACGCTGAGCTTCCGCATCTGGGACGCCACGCAGGGTGTGGCCTACACCGACGCGCAGATCGCGGTCGATGGTTCCCCCATCGACGTCACCTTCAGTCAGGACAAGATGCTGGGCAACTTCGACAAGCCCGTCATCTGGACGAAGAGCGAGAACGTGGAGCAGCTCATACCCGTACACCTGAACTGGAACTGGATAGCCTTCGGCGTGGTGCCGAAATCGCCCTACCTCGACCACATCTTCGCCGACTATGCCGACTGGCAGCTGCTCATCAAGGACCGCACGCTGTTCAGTGACTACAACGGCGCCGAGTGGAACGGCACGCTGCAGCCCGTGGCCAACGCCATGTACAAGCTGCGCATTGACCGCCTGCTCACCACGAAGAAGGAGGCCCCGAACAGCCTGCTCGCCGTCTCGGGCCGACAGCTGAAGGAGAACTCGGAACGCGCCGTCACGCTCTCGAAGGGCTGGAACTGGATAGCCTACACGCCGCTGACGACGATGACCGTCGATGAGGCGCTGGCAGCCGCCAACCCGCAGACGGGTGACATCGTGAAGAGCCAGACCGCCGTGGCCATCTACGGCCCCTACGGCTGGGAGGGCAGCCTGAAAGCCCTGGAGGGCGGCCACGGCTACCTCTACTTCACCAACGACAGCACCGGGAAGTCGTTCCTCTATCCTGCGGCATCATCGGCATCGGCAAAGGCACGCATGGCAGCACCGCGCGCCGCTGAGGAGGACGAGCTGCGCATCTTCCACCCCGTGGAACTCGGCCTCTATCCCAGCAACATGACGATGGTCATCCGCCTGCTCGCGGCCGACGGTTCTCCCGTCGACACTTGCGAGGTGGGCGCCTTCATCGGCGACGAGTGCCGTGGCGCGGCCCGCGCCAGCAGCCGCGGCCTCTACTACCTCGTCATCAGCGGCGAGGGGGCCGGCCAGCCCATGACGCTGCGCTCCTGCATCGACGGCGAGATTATCGACATCGACAACTCGCTGATGTACGTCAGCGAGGACAACATCGGCACGTCGTGGGAGCCCTACGTCATCGACCTGAGTGAAATACGGACAGGTATCAGCACCATCGCTGCTGACGATGACGAGAACGACTCAGACTGGTGGACGTTGCAGGGCTTCAAGATAGGCCGCAAGCCTACCCAGCCCGGAGTGTATATCCACCACGGAAAAAAGGTCGTAATTAAAATGAAGAAATAATTTCAATTACAACGAGGAGACGGGGTACATCCCCGTTTCCTTTCATAAAAATGAAGAACTAGATAATAATCGTAATCACCCTGCTGCTGACGGCACTCTATGCAGTGTCAGTCCGGCAGGCATTGGGCGGCTTGCGCTACCTGCACCGCGTGGAGCCACGGATGATAGGCAAGTAATCAGATAACATCGTAAACATTATGATTAGAGTAATGACGGAAAAAGGACTGAGCGGCAACGCAC
>CAMVFC010000121.1 GCA_947166655.1 uncultured Prevotellaceae bacterium | reverse complement strand
TACCACGCCTTCCATTGTTTGCCGTAGAGCTTGCCCGTGGCACGATGGCAGAGCAGTCCGCTGATGGTCAGCGTGTCGTCGGTCAGCGTCCAGTCAATCTCGGCCAACGGATCATGGGTTTCGTAGCGATGAGGATAGATGGGTTCGACGGCAATCACCTCCGACTTCTCCAAGTCGGTCAGCACATTCTGATGATGCATGATGAATGCATTCTGCATCTCCTGACTCGCCCGTCCATCCTTGTCGTAGGAAAGAACGGTGGTACAGTACGTGGCTCTGGTTCCCACCAGCAGTGCCAGTCGTATCGAGTCCGTGACGTCCTCTCCCTCCTCGTCCTGCGTCTGGATGGAATAATTGTAGAAAGCAACAAACATTGTTGAATCAATCTTCGCGGCCTGCGATGCTATCGTCAGCGCGAGGGCCATCATAGTCAGTAAGATCTTTTGCATGACAACTGTAATTTATATTTTTCACTTTTCATTTCTCTCTTTTCATTTTAATTGGGCATAGCAAGGGCTGTCCGCCATTCAGGCGGATTACGTAACTGATTTAATCTATGGGTGTTATTTTATCTTAGGCCGTAGTTGACGGTTCTTGTCATCTTCACTCGGACAGGCTTTCCGTTTTGCAATCCAGGCTCGAAGGGCGGCATTCCTCGAAAGAGTTCCTCGACAGCTTCACGCAGGGCACGATGACCCTCGTCGTCTTCAGCCTCCGACGGCTGTTTGTCCGATGCCCCGTATGCGTAGACCTTCGCATCGGCCTCTTCCGAAGGTGAGTCGATGGCTTGCACATGAGTGATGCGCCCGTCTGCCTCGACGATGAACTGCACCTTGACGCTTCCTTCCACGCCGTTCTCTGCAGCTGCCTTCGGATAGCGGACATGTTGGGCCACGTATTGATTGAAGGCCGCGTCGCCACCGGGGAACTGAGGCATTTGGTCAACGATGTCGAACGGCTCGGAGGCAGTCTCTATCAGCACCTTCTTTTGACTGTGAATCACATACACACGCTCAATGATGCTGGGATCAATGGCCACAAGTTCTTCTTGTGTCACAAGGTTGCCGTTGAGATACATATTGTATTCCTCAGCCTGTGCCGACACCCACAGGCAGGCGGCGAGGGCAGGGACGAGATACAGCAGCTTGAGCCGTGACCACCGCGACGAAGGGTCGCTGTGCATCATGGCAAAACGCTTCTTCAGGGCCCCACGACGCAGGGTGTTCATGATGGGCAGCATCTGCGTCTGTACGGCTTTGCGCACCAGCAGATGCTCATAGTCGTCAAGCGTCACGCCTCCCTGCAATACCGCCTCGTCGGCCTGAAACTCATGCACGTCCACCAGGTCTTGCCTTAACATCCATGCGAAGGGCAGGCACCACAGCAGACGGCAGGTGAAGTCACAGAGCATCACGTCCCACGAATGTCCCATCCTCACGTGAGCCAGCTCGTGCCGGAGCACAGTCTCCGCGTTCTGCTTCAGGTCGATGGGCCCGATGAAGATCCAGTGCATCCAACTGCTGGGCTGTGTGATTCGCATGTCCAACATCAGCTGAATGCTGTCGGGAACCATCGGATGGTCGATGCGACGGCTACGACGAATGACACGCACCAGGGTCAGCACCCGGAACAGGTAAGTGGCGAGAGCAACGGCTATACCTATTATATATATGTATGCACCGTAGCGCACCCAGAGACCAGATGTCGCCCCTTCGCTTTCTTGAGCAGCGAGCACATTTCCAGTAACATTATCATCAGACGACAGACTAATCAGCGGCCCTGCAATTCCTGTGCCTGCAATTCTTGTAAGCACCGCATCCATGGCCGTCGGTCTGTCGGTATGCAGCGGCACGAGCGGCAGCAGCGGACTCACCACAAGGATGGCCAGCAAGACGGCACGATTCAGGCGATGAAACGTCTCACGCCGAAGCAGAAGCCTGTAGAGTGAGTAGAGCAGCGTTAGCGTTACCGCCCACCGGATGGCATAGATAATGAATGCAGCCATAGGTCAGCCCTCCCCTACTCCGTCCTTACGCTTCAAGTCGGCAAGGAATTGCAGCAAATCGGCCTCGGTGACCTTTTCCTCTTGCATCAGTGCCGACACGACGCTCATGTACGAGTCACTGAAGAAACGATTGATGACGCTCGACAATCGGCCGCGCCCGTAGGCCTGCTTGTCTACGATGGGTCGATAGACGAAACCGCGCCCCTTCGGCTCATGCGTCAGATAACCTTTCTTCTCCAGTGACTGAAACATCTGTGCAATGGCATTGGCGCTGGGCTGCGGTTCGGGATAGAGCGATGCGACATCCTTCGGTGCACAGCAACCTATCTGCCAAATCAGCTCCATCACTTCCTCTTCTTTGCTTGTAAGCTTCTCCATAATTCGGTTATTAATTAATATATATCGACAATATTATCTTCTGATTTCGCTGCAAAAATAGTCAATATTGTTGATACCGCAAACAAATCAGCACTTATTTAACAAATATTTTTGTTGAAATATAAATAATGGAGAGGAAAGAATGGATAGTAATAAGTAATCAATGGTAAATGAAAAGATGAAATAGAGAACCCAACACCAAGCCTGTCCATCTGCACGTTCTGAGTGCGGATAGCCCCAAAGGCATCGCTCGTCTGGTCTTCACCTTTCTCTTTTATTACAGTTGCAAACGAACAGCAAAGTTTCGAGCCACCCCAACTGGCGAGTACGGATATTTTTCGCAGTACGATACAAATAAATTTCCCAGTATCACTTATTTATGTAGATTTGCACCCGCAATGCACAACAAAAAGATACCCATAGACATCAACTGAGGTTTCCGCATCGTCATCAAAGTGATGGGCGACAAGTGGAAACCTTACATCATCGACGAACTACTTGACGGCACGAAACGGCCCAGCGAGTTCCAACGCCGTATGCCCGATGCCTGTCAGACGAAAGCAAATGACAACGAATGGAATTGGAAAAATGTAATCGAATATACACGCCTAAAGATCAGTGTTTCATCACCATGCTCGGAACGGGCAACGCACTAGCTACCCGTTGCTACAACACGTGCTTCACCCTGCATAGCAGTGGTGGAACGGTGCTGATGGCAGATGCCGGTGGGGGCAATGGCGTGCTCACACAGCTGGAGCGAGCTGGTATGCAGTGCGAAGACATCCATTCCACGAAAGAAAGGCAGTTCGGCTTCACGGCATTACTGCCGGACGGCCAGCGACTCTGCTGTCTGGGCGACGAGCCATACAACCCACTGTGCGAGCAGTATGCCGAGTGCGCCGACTGGCTGATGAGCGAGGCTTTCTGCCTGTATGAAGACCGCAAGCGGTTCCAACCCTGCGAGAAACACCACAGCACGGTGCTCGACGCTGCACGTCTGGCCGAAACACTGCACGTTAAAAACCTCATTCTCTACCACACCGAGGACAAAACGCTCGAGACACGTAAAGAACGATACACCTCAGAAGCTAAGACTGCATTCAGCGGTCAGGTTTGGGCGCCAGGAAATTTGGAAATAATAACGTTGAATGCCATCAATGCCAAGGAACAAGCACTGCGAAGGGGCGCCATAAGGGGAGAATGAAGAGCTTAGTTGGGAGTGAAGAGTGAAGAATCTCGCTTTGCTCGGAGTGAAGAGTGAAGAATGAAGAATGAGTATTACTTTCAAGGTTTGAAGGTAACTTTGACTCTTCACTCTTCATTCTTCACTCTTCATTCTCCCGTGAGTCCGGGAGGAAGGTTTCGTCCCTTTACTTCAGATTTTCAGCGAAAAAACTGGCGAGCTTATCCCAGGGGATGAGATTCTTAGACTCACCCTTGCCTGCTGCTTCTGTGTATCCGCCGTCGTAGAGGTCACAATGCGATGCACCGGGGATGATGAGTAGTTCCTTGTTCTCAGGATGGGGATTGGGCTTTCCCACGACATTATATCCTTCAGCCTTGCCGTCCACCATATAGTGATAGGCCGCCTCGCCGAAGTAGCGTGAATGAGCCTTCTCGCCGTGCATCACGAGGACGGCAGAGCGAATCTCATTCGTGTAGTAGAGGAAGCGGGCGTTGGAGAAGGCCTGCGTGCCTATGGTACGCCAACCGTCGTTCGAGTTGCCGCTGCGTTTGTGGTAGCCACGTGAGGTGATGTAATAGTCATAGTAGTCCTTCACAAACTGCGGAGCATCGGCGGGTAAGGGATTCACGACACCGCCCGCCATGGCCATGGGGTCGGCGAGACGCTGCCTTGCCATAGCTTCACGGGCTGCATGGCGCGACTCCTCCTTGTCTTCCGAATCGAAGTAGCCGTTGCCACTGACGCGGGTCATGTCGTACATGGTGCTTGCTACGGTAGCTTTGATTCGTGTGTCGGCAGCAGCAGCATTCAGGGCGATGCCTCCCCATCCGCAGATGCCGATGATTCCTATCTTCGCAGAATCAACATTCTCTTGCTTTGACAGGAAATCGACAGCGGCCATGAAGTCCTCGGTGTTGATGTCGGGCGAGGCTGTGCGACGGGGTTCGCCACTGCTTTCACCCGTGTAAGACGGGTCGAACGCCAGAGCCACGAAACCTCTCTCGGCCATGCGCATGGCATACAATCCGCTCGATTGTTCCTTGCAAGCTCCAAACGGACCGCTGACGGCGAGGGCAGAGAGTTTGCCCGCGGCATCCTTCGGCTCATAGAGGTCGGCCGCAAGGGTTAGTCCGTACTGTGTCTCAAAGGTCACCTTTCGGTGGTTCACCTTGTCGCTCAGGGGGAATACTTTATCCCACTCCTGCGTTAATTCCAGCTCGACGCTTGCGCCGCCTTGCTGGTCATAAGACTTCTGCATATTCTCTTCTGTTTGGGGTTGATTGTCTTTTTGGGTGCAAGCAGACAGCACTACGGCTGTGAGCATTGCTGCAAATAATATCTGCTTCACGGTCTTCTTATATTGATTATTTGATACCTTCTCCCTACGAATCCGCTGCAAAGGTACGATGAAAAACCATCATTCCATATAGACAGATTACGGACAAATCTACCCAAAATGCAGAAAAACACTTTTATTCATGAGGCTGCTCTTAGCTAACTTACACTGCTAGCTCTTAGGCTGCTCCTTTTATCTATAGAGCCTGCCTACAATAGCCTAGAGAGAGGCATATTGGCACATACTTGCTTTGCTAAGAGAGGTATTCGGTTTACCATGATGAAAGCGTCCAGCCTTCAGTCACGGTTCAACATCCACAGAAACCGCACTCTGCCAAGGACATGTTAGCCTATCTGTTCTACCATCTGCCTTTTACGATATACGGGCATTCATCTCTTCACGTATGTCCGATGGTCACTTCGGGTCATCCTGTTTCCTGTATGGCTCATTTCCATCTCCTGACCTGTATCATCGGCCACGACAATGCCAAACTGCACACCATCCAAAAGAAATATGTACTGCTACGTGAGTTTGCCAGACCTAATGAGGACTGGGCTGACAAGGCAGACTATATCGAGTTCCTTTACACCGACGAAGCGGAGCATCAGGAAGATATTGAAAGGCTTTGGGAGAATAGGCAAAGGAGATTGGCAAAATAAAAACTGTGGCATCACGTCGCAGTTCTTGGCATTGTGTTTACTTAATTACTACTTTGAACTTCGTTCGAGCTCGCTCACGCTCAATAAAGCATGAGCGAGCTCTGCTTTATTCTCACTTAATCGCGACCTTCTTACCATTATTGATATAGATGCCGCGCAGCGTCGGCTTGCCGTTGAGACGACGAGCGTCGAGCGAGTACCATTCATCGTCGGCCGTCTTGGCATTCGTGGGGAGCGAGGCAAGGGAAAGGGCGGTGTTCATGATGGTGCTGATGGCAGACACGTCGTAGAAGGCGGAGTAGTCGTAGGCGACAGGGTCGCCGGAAGTGACGGCAATGGGATAGTTGGGGGTGACACCGCTGTCAATCTGGTTCCAGTTCTTGTCGGTCAGACGTCCGCGATATGAAGAAATCTGGAACTGGAGGCCTTCTGGGGTGACAAAGTTCTGCACGGCACAGGCACCGCCGCCACTCTTCTCGCCGATGATGGGGAATCCCATGTCTTTCATGAGTGAAGGGAAGAGGTTGGCGCATGAGAATGAGACGCCAGAGGTCAGCACGCCGTAGTGCAGATTGTAGTTTTTCCACACTTCCTTGTCCTGCTCGTCGAACACGCCGTCGAAGTTGCAGTCAACGTCATAGGTAACCAGCATGCGCTGCTTGGTGAGGGTGTTCTCGCTGTAGTAGTGGCTCTGTCCGGCGATGAGTGCTGTCATGGCCAGCACGATGTCGAGCGAGCCGCCTCCGTTGTTGGCTACGTCAATGATGAGGTTTTTCACCTCCGGGTCATCGTTGGCCTGCTTCATGGCATCGAGCACCACGCTCAAGTCGCCTGGGAAGTCCGCATCGACGGCTGGCGTATTGCCCGTGCAACCGCCGGCATAATACTCCCTCCACGCAGCAAAGTTGCTGATGAACTGGGGATATATCAGATATGCCGTGTCGCCGGCCTTATAGTAATAGTCGGTTATCCCCTTGTCACTGCGGGCCTTGTCAATGGCCTTGTCTCGGGGTCTGTCGAGCAAGGGGATAAGGAATCTGTCGCTGATCATTTGGTACAGAGCGGGATAGGTCTCCTCTATGTTTTTGAACCCCTTGAGCCACTCGATGACATCATCTTTTATATCTAGAGCGCTGAAGGTCATGAAATCGACATACATGCTGGTATGCCCCCCGTCGTCGAGCACTGCCTGCATGCCGGTCATGCCGATAATGTAATCCTTCATGTTGGTGCTCGTCAAAAGCTGCTTGATGGTGGCGCCGTTGTCAATGATGTTGTCGCTGAGGGCCTTGTCCAAGCCGTTCTCCTTGATGGCATTTTCGTAAGGCGAGCGTCCGGGCATACCGTAGAAGTGGTCGATGACGAAGCACAACTCCTTGTAGGTGAAGTCGGCCAGATCGGCAGCGCGCGTCTGCTGCTCAAGGATGGCCATCGCCCTTTCGGGCTCGAACTTGCAGATATCGGAGTTCGTGTTTTCGGTCACCAGGACAATCTTCTCGCCGTTATAGCCGGCGATGTGGTAGTACAGGTCGCTGTACAGGTCGGCAATGGTGGCAAAAGGAAAGTACACCGCGCCGTCATCGCCACGCAGGTCGATGCCGTACTTTTGGAAGTCGAAGGTGGTGGTGACCGCTGCGGGCGTCAGCTCCTGAGTGCGGTAGCGGATAAAGGGGGCGCCGTCAAGATAGACATTGTCCATGCCCTCTTTCTGTATCAGGCTCATCAGGTTGGTGAAGGCCATGTAGTCATCGGACGAGAACTGCTCGGTGGTGGTATTTACCATAGCCTTCGCATACTGGTTCTCGAGAGTATATTGACCGTCGCCGGTCTTGGTGACGGTCATCTGGCTGCCAGGAAGCATCA
>CAMVFC010000120.1 GCA_947166655.1 uncultured Prevotellaceae bacterium | reverse complement strand
ACTATGCGTTCGAAGGTTGTGCCAGTCTGACCAGCATCACAATCCCCAGCAGCGTGACCAGCATCGGGAACTTTTTATTCGAAGGCTTGGAATCGTTGACTTCTGTTTATGTCGAATGGCCGACTCCGCTTAAACTTGACTTCCCTTTGTTGTTTTATTGGGATGGTGACAATAATATAATATTGTATGTACCCAAAGGGACAAAAGCATTGTATGAAGCAGCTGAAGGTTGGAAAGATTTTAAGGATATTATAGAATATGGGGAGGATGGCATTGTTGGTATTACAGGTATTAAAGAGGAATCTGTAAATCCCGCAACGATATTCAACCTCTCCGGCCAGCGAGTATCGCATCCTCGCAAGGGCATCTACATCCAAGGCGGCAAGAAGGTGCTGGTGAAGTAAGGATTGAAAGGCAATTTTGAAATCGTGGACTGCCGGATCTGCGTCGAGGGCGTAGGTTCGGCAGTCTGTTGGTTATGGTTCCTAAACAAAACATCCATCGTCACTTTTGCAGTCACTTTTCGCAGAAACCCTTTACACTTTTCGATGAAAGTCAAGGCACTTTTCGCAGAAACTCTTTACAGTTTTCGACAAAACTCTTGACGGTTGATGCTGAAAACCACTGGGAACAGGACTGGAGATAATGGCAAACACATATAGACGTATGTGGAGATGTCTATATACGTGTAGGCGAAAACGTATGGTCGTATTGGGTAGATGTACAAAATCTGCAATATTTTTTTGTGAAAGTGCCTCTACCCTCTACCCAGGCCATTTATTTAATTGATATAAAGTATATTATTGGGTAGAGGCAAAAGCGCATAGGGTAGAGGCTAATGCCCTTTCTGATGTCGAAAATGTGCATAAATAGCCTCTACCCGTGTGACAAAATCGACATTTTACGATCTGATAACTATAAATCCCAAACGTTCCTTTGGCTAATATAAGGGGTATCTGAGTTGTTTTTCATGATTAATTGCAGGAGATAACAGCCTTTTTTTTAGCATATTTCAATTTCCACTTACATTCACGAGCGACCTCGCCTACCCATAACTTTTCACAATGCCCGCATTGCTCTTTCGTTTAACCCAGATCGGTCATTAGAATTGTAGTGAGAAGGCCCTATGTTTTGAGCAGTCTTTTTGCTTTGAACGAAGGAGCAATGCGGGCATTGTAACTGAGTAAAAAGCGAAAAGATGCCAAAACAGAGGGTCTTATCACTGCAATAAATAATGAAGATAAACGTTGATAGCCCTTATATTGGTCTAATGACCGATCTGGGTTAAACAATACATAGGAGACGCTTAGGCCTCCCGGAAACGCTTACCCTTCCTCTCTATATTTTTGCCAAAAAGAACTGTCAAACCGTCACCTTTCGAGACAATCTGTTGAGGAACAATCGGATAAGTAGTGCAGATGGGGTGACAGATGGGGTGAAAAAGGTGACGGTTTTAACATAAATTATGGAAAATTTTGCCGGAACGGGCATTCTCTTGGGGATTTTTTTCTTGCAGAAGATGTGCTTCTCTTTAGGGAGAAACGAGAAAAACGGCAAGGAAATAGGGGTCGTATCACTGGTGATACAGCTTCGTATCATTAGTGATACAGCTTCGTATCACCGGTGATACGACACTGATAGCTTAGTGAAACCGCAATGAGCGGAAAGCTATTAATTCGTCTAATTTGCTGTAAAGACAGGAGTCTGCCTTGCCTTTACGAATTCGTTTCTGGCAGGCAGCGATACGCCTGTGAGGCGTCAGAAGGCGATGATGGTGAAGCTGTAGGGCGGCAGGGTGAGTTCTGTCTGCGGCTGCAGTTGCAGGGGCTCGGCTTCCATGGGCAGTGCCTTGCCATCGTCCCAGGCCCCTTGGAGACGCGTCACGCGTGCGGGCGTCTGCGGCAGTGTGAAGCCTTCGAGTCGTAGCATGGTGTTCGCCTGCACGGGCAGCATGTTGACCACCTTAATATAAGTGCACCCCGTCTGGCTGTCGCGTACGGTGCTGACGGCCATGCGCTCACGGACACCGGGCTGTGGGCGCTCCACGCTGATCTCGGAAGCGAGGTAGCGGTCGCCGGTGGCATTGCCTGCCATGCGCTGCACCTGATAGTCGACGGTGGGATAGACGTGCTCGTTGTCGAAATAGATGAGGTCAGGGTTCCACTGAGTGTGCCCACGCTTGGCCAGCAGGGGGGCATAGCTGCTCATCTCGACGATGTCGCCGTTGCGTTCGAGGCCACAGATGTGGATGGCGCAGGCGAGGGCGGTTTCAATGGTGGAGGTACGACGGCGATTGTGTGCAGCCCACTCGCCGAGGTAGACCTTGGAGGCGGAGCGGGAGTACTGGTCGTAATAGTCCTGGTGATGGAGGTACCATCCCGGAGCGACGTAGTAGTGCTCGTCGACCATGTCGATGTGGTGGTCCTTGGCCAGACGCCAGCCCTGTTCGTAGTCGGAGCCCTCGAAGAAAGGTCCTACGGTGCCGCAGACAACGATGTCGGGATAGGCTCGCTTGACGGCTTCGATGAGGGGCAGATAGCGCTGAGCGAAGGTCTGGCTGATGAGGTCTTCATTGCCGATTCCGATATACTTGAGGTTGAAGGGTTTGGGGTGTCCTGCCTCGGCGCGTTTACGAGCCCAGGGACTGGTCTTGGGGTCGCCGTTGGCCCACTCGATGAGGTCAAGGACGTCCTGCACATACTGGTCGAACTGCTGGCCGAGGGGTATGCCTCCCTGCTGCCCTCCCCCACCGGCGGAACTGTTCTGACAGGGCACGGCGGCGGCGACTACGGGCAGGGGTTCGCAGCCGAGGTCTTCACACATCTGGAAAAACTCGTAGTAGCCGAGGCCTCGGCTCTGATGGTAGCCCCAGAGGTTACGCTGCGGTTTACGCTCCCAGAGGGGGCCGATGGTCTCTTTCCAGTGGTACATGTTGTCGAGGCCGTCGCCGTGGACGACACAGCCGCCGGGGAAGCGCATGAAGCGCGGATGCAGGTCGGCCAGCGTCTGTGCCAAATCGGCACGCAGGCCGTTCTTACGGTTTTTGAAGGTGCGCTGTGGGAAGAGCGAGATGAGGTCGAGGGCCAGCTGTCCGGGTGCCGTAGGCACGACGGCCAGGGTGGCCTGTGAGGCATCTGCGCTGGCGGTGATGACGGCGCTGTGCTGTCGCCATGTCTGTGAGGGGGCGCCGAGAGTTGTCTGTCCGATGACGCGTCCGCCGTCGCGCAGCTCTATGCGCAGTTTGGCGGCCTTGCCCTCCAGCTGCCGTGCGAGCAGGCTGACATCGTAGCGCTCGCCGCGACGGACGACGATGCCATCAAAGCCGTCGTTGACGAGGGCGGCTCCCGGCTGCGCCACGTTGAGCACAGCGTAGTGCTGCTGGTTGGGGTGGATGGGCGCGTCGGTGTGCACCTCGAAGGTCATGCCCTCGCCGACGAGCTTCCATGAGTGGGTGGCGTTCCATCCGGGTTCGCGACCGCGGTCGGCCTCGGAGTACTCGAAGTCGCGGTTCTGCACCAGCTCGGCATAGAGGCCTCCGTCGGCGCTATAGTTGATGTCCTCGAAGAAGATGCCGATGAGGTTCTGTGAGATCTGCTTCTGCCGTCCGGCATCGACGGAGAGCTGCACGCGCACGTCCTTCAACTGCGCAAAGCGGGTGGCATCGTCGGCGGCACTCTCGCCGTGGAGACGGTCGCGCTGGGCGGCAGCGTCCTTGAAGTCCTGCATAGCGCGCACCAGGGTGTAGGGCACGCGGTGGAGCTCGCCCTGCAACGTGCGTCCATCGACGACGGCGGTGGCGGGCTTCCTGTATTTGTCGAGTTCGCGCCGTGCAGCCTCGGCATCAGCGACGTAAGGATAGTCCTGTGGCAGCCAGTGAACGAGGTCGGCCGAAGTGGCATAGCCGTACTGCGGGGCGCGGTCGTTGAGGCGGAAACGGAGTTCCCACACACCGTCGGCACGCTGCGTCAGGGCGGGGTCGCGCATTTTCTTCTCGCTGCCCCACGCCGAATAGTCGCTCTTGACGAACGAGGCACCGCCGGCAATGGGCGTCCACGTCTGTCCATCGGCTGAATAGGCGAAGGCCAATCCCTGAGCGGGATGGGCACAGTAGGAAAAGAGATAGACGGAATCGGGTTGGTTGGCCCGTGCCGGCACGACAGCCGACGCTGCCATGAGGACCATGCCCAAGAGGGTCTTGAAAGTCGTGTTCATAGTTCTGTTCTTTATATAACTTTAAAAAAGTGTAAAGTGAAAAATAGAAGCCCTCCCCCAACCTTGCCCGTCCTCTGCAGAGGATTTCTGCTTCGGTCGGTCAGGTTAATTCGTTAATCTGTTAACAGCTAAAGGAAACTTCTATTTTTCACTTTTCACACTTTCACTTTTTACTTACCCGTCTGCCCAGCCTGCGAGACGAAGATAGTGTCTTCGATACCAGAGGAGGTGAGCAGCAGCGTGTCGGCTCGCTCGACGTTGGTGAGGTTTCTATCGGCATTCATATAGACCACCTGTGCGCCGGCCTTTCCCTCGCTCTGTTCGGTATGCAGCCACGTGCCCTGAAGGGGTCGCAGCGTCCAGTCGCCATGGACGTGGAAGGCAACGCTGTCGCGCACATTCTCATCCTGCAAGACCAGACGGTAGCGGACGTACGACTCGTAGGCCATGACGAAGGTGGCAGGTCGCATGACGTTGAGGATGCCCAGCTGGACGATGTTGGTGGAGGTGGCATAGGAGGCATCCTCGGTGGCCACTGTGATCTGAGCGTAGCGCGTGCGGCGCGTAGTGTTGGGCGTGAATGCCACCGGCGCCCAAAGGTAGTACTCGCTGTTAGCTTTCAGATCGGTGTGCTTGCGGAAGGCGTCGGGCACGGTCAGCCAGTCGCCGACGATGGCGAGAGAGTGGTTCTCGGTGGTGACATAGCGCAGCGTATCGCCCGGCTGGTCGGCCCAGTAGGGGTTGCCCTGCGGCCAGAGGATTTGTGAGCGATGGAAGTCAGGATCACTGGTACAGGCGGCTAACGCCAAGGTTGCCAAGCAGGCAATTTGCAGATAAAAGCGTCTCATAAGTATCTTTCTGTTTTACAATCTTTCTGTCTTTCTGACTCTCAACCCTTCAACCCTTCAATCTTTCAACCCTTCAATCTTTCAATCTTTCAATCTTTCAATCTTTCAATAACCATTGTACCACTCTACGCTTCTGGAATAGCTGCTCTGCTTCTTCCATTTGAGCGCATCGGCCAGCGTGGATGCCGTGCAGGCGAAGGTGAAATTGAACGAGGTATAGGGAGAGAGAACGACGGAGCAACCCATGTTGAAGCAGTGCAGATCGCGCTGCAGGGAGGCCGTCGTCATGGATATCTTATGATAGTTAAAGTCGTAGCCGGAAGACCATGAGATGTTCCAGCCATCGGAGATCTGCAGATTGCCGGAGAAGTTGAGGGTGTGGGTCAGCTTGTAGGGGTAGCGCATGGTAGAGGTGTTGAACTTGCCGGCGGTATTCTCACGCATGGAGATACCGTAGGACACAGAGAAGGACCACGGCATGGAGAACTTCAGGTAGCCGTCCTCGTCGAGCCCGCTGTCGGCAGGGCCGCCCTTGTGCTTCCCGCGCCGCTGCCCTGCGGTGAGCTCGGGATCCATGTTCGACTCGTTGATGTCGGTTTCCTCCTCCTCGTCGCCCTGTCCGCGATCTTGCTTCCCCTTGTCGCGCTTGTCACCCTTGCCGAAGAGCTTCTGGAAGGTCTGGTTGTTGAAGGTGTAGGAGAAGTTCTGGCTCATTCCCTGGAAGCGTCCGAAGCGTCCGTAGTGGTATTCCGTCTTGTCGCCCACGTAGACGCGCCCGTTCTCATCAATCTCATAGGCATAAGTAGCAAACTGGGCGTTGAAGGAGAAGGTCTTGCTCTTACCGAGTTTCAGGCGCAGACGCATGTTCAGGTCGCTCCACGGCCGCTTCTTGGCTGCCATGTTATAGGACATGGATGCGCCCAGCTCGTCGATGATGCTGATCTTGCGCGTGGAGTCGTTGCTCGTGCGAAGCTTCATCTCAATGTTGTTGCTGATATCCATGGAGATGTTACCCGTCTTGCCCTGTCCGGGGACGCCGTAGAGGGCACCCGCATAGGGGGAGTAGGTGACGGTGGAGACGTTGCCGTCGCGGTCGGTGCGCACGTAAGTGTCGTAATAGCCATAGTGTGAAGCACCGAAGTCGGGGGCATAGGAGAAGCTCACGGTAGGCGTGAAGACGTGGCGCACGGCGACAATCTTCTTGCCGAAGAGGGGGGTGTACATACCATAGAGCTTGGTGGAGGCCGAGAGACTCATGTTCCAGTCGTAGACGTTGTTGAAGCCATAGACGGTGTCGCGTGCCACGGCCTGCTGCTGCTCGTCCCACGACTGCTTGACCTTATAGGAGTACATGCGGTCGTTGAAGTTCAGACTGGGCGTGACGTTGATGTAGTTCAACAGGGAGAAGGAGGCACTGATGGGAATCTGATGCCTCATGCCGTTGCGCCAGTCCTTGATGAGGTTGCTGTGCAAGATCTTGTCTTCCCTCGTGGAGATGCTGTTGGAGATGGTGCCGGTGTAGCTCATGGCGATTTTCTCGTACCATCGCTCGGCGCCTACCATCTTCTTGCGTTTGAAGGGGTTGAAGCGTGCCAGCGAGATGTTCAGCGAGGGCAAGGTCATCGAGATGGACGAGTCGCGCACGTTCTGCGAGAGGTTCATCGTGGCGGAGAGCGTCAGTCCGATGTCCGCAAACGTGCGGCTGTAGGAGACAGAGGAGGTGCGGGTACTCTGTGTGTAGCTCTGCGGGTTGTACATCGAGGTGAGGTTGTTGCGCTCGTAGCTCGACGTGGCAAAGTTGACACTGGCCGAGAAACTCTGCACGGGATTGGCCTTGGCATCCTGGCGGTGGCTCCACTGAATCTTAAAACTGCGGGAGACTAAGTAGTCGGGCATGTTCTTCTCGCCCTCTACGGTGTTCTGAAAAGAAAGGTTGACGGAGCCCGAGTAGCGGTAGCGCCGTCTGTAGGTGCTGGTGCCCGTGAGGCCCCACGAACCTTTGGTATAAATCTCGCCGATGAGCTTCAGGTCTACATTGTCGTTGAAGGCGAAGTAGTAGCCGCCATCGCGCAGATAGAAACCTCGGTTGGTCTCATCGCCGTAGGTGGGCATGATGAGACCGCTGCTGTAGCTGCTGGTGAAGGGGAAGAAACCGTAGGGGATGGCCAGCGGCAGGTGCACGTCCTCGACCACCAAATGGGCAGGGCCGAAGACGACGTCCTTGCCCGGACGTACCTTGGCACGCGACAGGGCCAGGTAGAAATGGGGGTGGCGCGCATCACATGTGGTGTAGCGTGCGTGGGCCACGTACATCGTGCCCGAGGAGTCGCGCTTGCTCTCGTTGCTGACCATGTAGCCTTCGCCCTGCTCGGTGTAGACGTTTCTGATGAAGGCCTTACGGGTCTTGAAGTTATAGGAGATGGCATCGGGCTCGTACTCATCGCTGCCCTGCTTGAAGACGGGCGGCGTCTTTACATTGCCCAGGGAGTCACGCACGCCAAAGGCGTGAACGACACTGCTGTCCACGCTCATCGTGATCTCCTCGGACGTCAGTTCCAGATTCTGGTA
>CAMVFC010000119.1 GCA_947166655.1 uncultured Prevotellaceae bacterium | reverse complement strand
GTGCTCGTCAGATAAGCCAGGCCCACCCCAGCCCCCTCACGTAAGCGAGGGGAGCTGGCTGGCGCCAGCTTCCGGACGACAGCGAGGCTCTCTCCCTCACGGGAGAGCGGGGAGAGGGTCTTCAATCTCTCAATCTTTCAATCTTAACTCATTCTCCGACTATGAAAAAGATATACATCCAACCCACGTTCGCCCTCTGCCCCGTCAGCAGCGAACACCCCCTGGCCGGCTCCAACGAGGTTGAAGGCCTGGGCATCAACTTCTTCGAGCCCACCATGGAAGACGGCAGCGGCGACGACAGCGCCGTGAAAGCACTTCTCCAGTAGCCCGGACATCTAAAAAAAACACATCTATGCGTAAGTATCTGTTCTTCATCACCTTCTGCCTCGCCCTGCAGGCTGCAGCGCAGGCCCTCTTCGACTTCTCCACCGCACACCGAGGCCCCATGATCGGCCCGCTGCACTACGGCATCTTCTACGAGGAAATCAACCACGCCGGCGACGGAGGCCTCTATGCCCAGCTCGTCCGCAACGGCTCCATGGAGGAAAACGCGTCGAACCCCGACTACTGGTGGACCATCGGCGACGCCACCTTCAGCATCTCATCACAGAACCTCCTCAACGGAGCACAAAAACACGCCATGCACCTCAACCTCAACAACCCAGGGGACGGCACACGCAACATCGGATACTGGGGCATCAACATCGTCAGCGGACAGAAGTACCGCGCTTCGCTGTGGCTGCGTTCGGCCAACGGCTGGACGGGCGACGTCACACTGACCCTTGAAAGCTACGAAGGACAAGACCTCGGACACGCCGTGGTGCACGTCGACGACGGCTCGGTGTGGAAGAAGTACACAGCCGAAATCACGGCTACGGGCAGCTACCAGCTGGGATGGTTTGCCATCCGTGGCTCGCGCGCGGGAACTATTTATATTGATGCGGTCAGCCTGATGCCGCCGACGTACAAGAACCGCGAGAACGGTATGCGACGCGATCTGGCAGAAAAGCTGGCTGCACTGCATCCGCGATTCATGCGCTTCCCCGGCGGATGCTACGTCGAAGGCGGCAACCGCTACCAGTGGCGCCATACCGTGGGACCTGTAGAGGAACGACTCGGCATCTACAACAGCCACTGGGGCTACCCTGTCTCCAACGGCATGGGCTATCACGAGTTCCTGCAGCTGGCCGAAGACCTCGGCGCAGAACCGCTCTTCGTCGTCAACGTGGGCATGGGACACGGGTGGTTCCAGGACTACAGACACATCGAGGGATTCATACAGGAGGCCCTCGACGCCATCGAGTATGCCAACGGAGACGTCACCACCTTCTGGGGCGCCAAGCGTGCTGCCGCGGGGCATCCGGAACCCTTCAACCTCCGGCTCATGGAGATCGGCAACGAGAACTACAACTACACGTCCACCGACAACCGCGACCAGAGCGACCACTACGCCGAGCGCTACCATCAGTTTTACCAGGCCATCAAGGCCCGCTACCCCGAGATGACACTCATCGGCAACTCCGACTGGGGATCGGACTACCCCACTTGGCGCAACGCCTATCCCCTGGAAATCATTGACGAGCACTTCTATCGCTCGCCCGACTGGTTTGCAGGTATGTACCACAAGTACGACAACTACAGCCGCTCCAGCAATAAAGTCTATAACGGCGAGTACGCCGTCACCTCAGACTTCGGCACCAACGGCACGCTGAAAGCTGCCCTCGGCGAGGCTATCTACATGGCAGGCATGGAGCGTAACAGCGACGTCTGCGTCATGGCCAGCTACGCACCCATCTTCATGAACGAGAACGAGGCACAGTGGCGACCCGACATGCTACACTACAACGCCTACGCATCCTTCGGGACACCCTCCTACTGGGCACAGCAGATGATGGCCTCCAACGTCGGACAGCAGAACCTGACCTGGACCGAGACGGGTAACAGCGTCAGCATCCTGCACGCCAAACTTGGCCTCGGCTCATGGGGCACCGATGTCACCTACAGCAACATCAAGGTGACCGATGCCGAGGGCAACGTGCTCGACGGCTTCCCCGTCGAGTCCGTCACCTCTCCGGCCTCCACCCACGGCACATCTACCACCTTTGACATCGACACCTACGGCACCACTATCGAACTGGACGCCGTGAAGAATTCAGGCGACGAAGGATTCCTGATTGCCTTCGCCGAGGGCGATGCAGGCAACTACGCATGGTGGAATATCGGCGGCTGGGGCAACGCCCGTCACGGCGTGGAGCAGGCTGTGAACGGCAGCAAGCGCACCCTCGCCACATCCGACGGGACGATTGCGACGGGGCAGACCTATCACATTAAGGTCGTACGGCAGGGGCTCAACGTCCGTTGTTATCTTGACGGCGAACTCGTCCATAATGTCACGCTCTCTGCTGATGCAGGACAACAACTCTTCGTCTGTGCGGCCCTCCGCTCGGCACAAAACGACGCTTCAGGCCAGACGGAAGGAGCTGAGAACGCCGCCATAGTCAAGGTTATCAACTACGGCGGGACAGACGTTCCTGCCACCTTCCGCTTCAGCGATGCCACCATCAGCGGGAGCGCTCAGCTTCGCGTCATGAGCCACACCGACAATTATGCCGAAAACTCGATGGCGGAGCCGATGAAAGTAAGCCCTAAGAACGCTACCATCGCCGTCACGCCACCTGACGACGCTGCCGGCAGACCGCGGATCGACTACACCGTCCCGGCCTACTCTCTCTCCGTCATCACCATTCCCCTTTCGGATGTCAGCGCCGATGTCAGCCAGACCACGGACACCCCGCCGGCGCCAGTCATCAGCTACAGCTTCGACGACGGGCAGCCGCAGGACGATGCCGCCACACTCAAAGGTTCATTGGTAGACGGAGCTGCCATTCTGCAACTCTCTGACGGCGGCACTGCCCTGTACACCGGTCCCATAACGCCCGACGGCACAGCTCAAGACGAAACAGGGAGCGCAGCAGGCACAGCCGGATACCTCGACCTCGGGCACGAGGCCGCAACGGCCATCGTCAACCTCCTCAACGGCGACGCCTGCAGCGTCAGCATCAACATCCTGCCCAACGGCCCCGGGCAGCTCGGCAGCTACTGCTGGGCGTGGAACGTCAACAACGGCACAGGCAGTTACATCGGACTCATCAACCAAGGCGGTAACCGCAACTGGTATTTCGAGAAAGTGCGTTCGGGCACCTGCAAGGCCAGCTCCGAAGCAGGCCTCAGCCAAGGCCAGTGGCACAACATCACCGTCTGCATCGATGCTGCAGCAGACGCTTCTGCCGCCACGACCGCCGCGCCCTCTGTCCGCCTCTACATCGACGGGCAGCTGCGTGCCACCACGAGCGCCAACACCACGCCCCTCACCCTACTGAATACAACCAGGGCATGGCTCGGGCGCAGTCCCTTCACGGCCGACGCGCTCATGTCAGAGACCTTCTTCGACGACTTCCGCATCTACGACTCTGCACTCACACCCGAGCACGTAAGGGCTCTCTATGCCGAGGCCACGGGAAAGAGCACTGAGTGCGCTGCCTTACAGCCTCAGACCGACACCGAACCCAGCGACGAGGCCGTAGCAACCATTGGCGGAGGAACGGAGGTCGATATCACTTCACTGCTCACCAACCCCCATTTCGAAGACGGCAGCAACGGCTGGGAAGGGACACCTTTCAGCGCAGCACCCGGCACCGTAGCCGAGCACTACTACCAGATATTCGACACCTATCAGGTGCTCCGCCGTATGCCTGCAGGGACCTACCGCCTCTCATGGCAGGGATTCTACCGCAACGGAAACATCGGCAATGCCCACCTGCGCCACGAACAGGGCACTGAGGGGACTGCAGAGGTGTATGTGAAGGCTATCAATCCTCTGGCTGCAGACTCCCCCAGCGGGGAACAGCAAGGGGACGGACTACTCAGGGCTATGCCTCTGCTCTCCATCTACGACGATGCCGTGCCCTACACCTTCAGCCCATACACCTATCCGGACAACGTCAGCACCGCCGAGACTGCCTTCAGCGATGGGCACTATCAGCAGCAGATGACCTTCGACCTCACCGCGACATCGGATCTGCGTATCGGCCTGCGCCACTTCACACCCACCGTCTACGACTGGGCGTGTGTTGATAACTTCCGCCTCGTGTACGTCGGTTCCGAAGCTGACTGGATCAAGGATATCATAGGAAAACAGAGCGAAGAAAACGGCATAGCCGCCAGCGGCCAATGCTTCGATCTCAGCGGACGACGCATCGCCCACCGCCATGCCCTGAAAAAAGGAATATATATCCTGAACGGCAAGAAGACGGTAATCAGGTAGGCACTCACATAGCCGCCTACTGCCACGCCCCCCAAGAGAGGGGGTGCGCCTTGCCCGTCAGTACAGAGGAAACATGCTGCCCATGCGTATATACGTGCCAGTCGGTACGTATATACGTGTGGGCGGATACGTTTATCCGTTCAGCCACAGGCATTTGTCCGTTCTGAAGGGCGTTTTTTGTCCGTTCTGAAGGGCGCTCTATCCGTGCGGGCAAAACTTTTCCGTGCAGGGCAGAAGCCGTCGATACGCTGCGGTCAGGAGGTGAGCGCGGCGAGGGGCTGCTATGACAAATGACGGATGACAGTTTCTGCGGAGGGTGGTGCAGGGGTGAGCGCGGTGAGGGCTGCTATGACAAATGACGGATGACAGTTTCTGCGGAGGGTGGTAGAGGGGGGAGAGAAAGACAAAGAGAGGCTGAAAGGCCTCTCTTATCTTTATTTTACTTTTATATATTTAATAATTATATATACTATATATATTATTTATATATAAAAAGATATAAGAAATAATGAGCAATAGGCGGAGATGGCAGGGGTAGGGGCACTATTTAGAAACTGTCATCTGTCAATTGTCATAAGCAGTACCCTACACCACGCTGTAGAGCAGAAGGATAATGAGCTGCGCGGTGAGGATGCGGAGGAACATGCACAGAGGATAGACGGTGGAGTAGCCTACGGCGGGCGCATCGTTGTTGGCCGTCTGGTTGGCATAGGCCAAGGCGGGCGGGTCGGTGGTGGCACCGGCTATCAGACCCATGAGGGTGAAGTAGTTCATCTTGTACTTCAAGCGGGCCAGTACGCCGACGATGAGGATGGGGATGACGGTGATGAGGAAGCCGGACCAGACGTAGGTGAGGCCGTCGCCTTCGGTGACGGTCTGCCAGAAGGTGGCTCCGGCCTTGATGCCCACGGAGGCGAGGAACAGCACGAGGCCGAATTCGCGAAGCATCAGGTTGGCCGATGTCGTCGTGTAGCTGACCAGACGTGCCTTGTAACCGAAGCGGCCGATGAGGATGGCTACGATGAGCGGCCCTCCGGCCAGGCCCAGCTTCACGGGCGTCGGCACGCCAGGCAGGGCGATGGGTATCATGCCACAGACAATGCCGATGACGATGCCGATGAAGATAGCCGAGAGATTGGGGTGGTCCAGACGCTTCACCTCGTCGCCCAACATGGTGGCCACACGGGCTATGGCGTCCTCAGGACCCACGCACACCAGCTTGTCACCTATCTGGATGCGAAGGTTGCGGTCGGCAAAAAGGTTCATGCCATTGCGGTGGATGCGGGTGACATTGACGCCATAGACGGAGCTGAAATGCAGTTGACCGAAGGTCTTGCCGTTCACGGAGGGCTGCGTGACGAGGACGTTCTTGGACACCATCTGCACGTCCTGCTGCTCCCACTCCACATGGTCCACAGGGCCGATGAAGGCGGAGATGGCTTCCCAGTCGTCTTCGGCGCAGGTGATGTACATGAGGTCGCCCTCGCAGACGACGGTGTCGCGGTTGGGGATGCTGACGTGTCCGTCGTGCAGGAAACGCGAGCAGACGAAGTTGCGCCCGAGGAACTCACGGATCTGAAGGATGGTGCGGCCGCTGAGCGCCTTGTTCTCGGCACGCAGCGTCATGCGGTGAGGCTTGGCGTGGGGGTTCTCTCTCATCTCCTGCTCTATCTGTTCTTCCTCTTTCTTCAGACTGATGCCGCAGAGATAGCGGATGGCAATGGTGGCCCCGATGATGCCGACGACGCCGAGCGGATAGGCACAGGCGTAGCCCGAGGCTATCTGGGGAATCTCAGCAGCGCCTTTATAGACCGATGCTACGGCTTCTGAGGCAGCACCAAGGCCCGGCGTGTTCGTGATGGCGCCGCAGAGGACGCCTGTCATCATCGACAGATTCCACACGTTGTCGCCACCACGGATGGCGGGGTTGTAGAAGAGGATGAAGTAGAGTGCCAGCATCGTGATGACATTCAGCGCTACGATGCCGACGGCAAGGACATTGGCCGTGATGCCGCCTTTGGCGAAACTCTCAAAGAAACCCGGCCCAACCTGCAGGCCGATGCAATAGACGAAAAGGATGAGGCCGAAGTCCTGCACATAGTTCAGCACGACGGGCGAACCCGTGAATCCGATATGCCCGGCCAGGATACCGGCGAAGAGAACGAAGGTGACACCCAGGGAGATACCGAAGATCTTGAAGCGCCCCAGGGATATTCCCACGGAAATCACCAGGGCATAGAGTACAACGATATGGGCGATGGAATCTGTTTGTGTAAAGAGATGGACGAGCCAATCCATAGTGTTTTATTGAAGTAACGTATTAAAGATGATTAAAAAGAGATGTACAAACACATTTGCGCTGCAAAGGTAGGGATAATTTGCGAGGTAAATAAGCATTTGGATAAAAAACAGCATTTTTAGTGAAGTTTAGCGCCACAAATTTGGTCGCTCGGACAAACTTTGCTACCTTTGTCCGCTTTTCATGACAAAACCTTAAACTTTTTAAACTCTAAACAATTAACTTACTATGGCAGATAGTAAAGAAAAACTCTTCGCGGATTTCACCGCCCCGACGCGCCAGGAATGGCGTGACAAGATTGAGGTTGACCTCAAGGGCGCTGACTATGAGAAGAAAATGGTATGGCGAACCAACGAAGGTTTCTCCATGCAGCCCTTCTACCGTAAGGAAGACGTGGACCAGCTGGCCACCGTCAATGCCCTCCCCGGCGAGTTCCCTTACGTGCGAGGCAACAAGAAGGACAACAATCAGTGGTTCGTCCGCCAGAACATTGAGGAGACCGACGCCAAGACGGCGAATGCCAAAGCGCTCGACATCCTGAACAAGGGCGTGGGCAGCCTCGGATTCCATGTGCCTGCCGACCAGTGCACGAAGGAATATCTGGCTGTGCTGCTCGACGGCATCTGCGCCGAATGCGTGGAACTTAACTTCCGCACCTGCCAGCGCCACTGCGTAGAACTGGCAGAAGCCCTTGTCGCCTATTTCTCCGAGAAAGGCTATGACCTCACAAAGCTTCAGGGCAGCATCAACTTCGACCCCATCTCGAAGATGCTGAAGAAGGGCAAGGACACCACGCCCGCCCTCGCCTTTGCCAAGCCTCTGGTCGAGGCTCTCGACAAACTGCCGCAGTTCCGCTGCATCAACGTCAATGCCGACCTGCTCAACAACAGCGGCGCCTACGTCTATCAGGAGCTCGGCTACGCCCTCGCCTGGGGAGCAGAATATCTCTATGAACTCGTCGAGGCTGGCGTGCCTGCTGAGGAAGCTGCCCGCCGCATCAAGTTCAACTTCGGCATCAGCGGCGTCTATTTCATGGA
>CAMVFC010000118.1 GCA_947166655.1 uncultured Prevotellaceae bacterium | reverse complement strand
TATGATATAACAACGAATTAAACGAATCAGGTCTGAGCCGAGGTGGCGCAGCTGATTCGTTTAATTCGCTTAATCCGTTGTTAAAGAAATGTGTATACGGGGAGAAGTTAATGCGCCAAGATGACGCGTCCGTCGCGGATGAAGAGTCCCTTACCCGGACGCACGACACGACGTCCGCTGAGGTCATAGTAAGGTGCGGCAGCCGGGTCCTTCGGACCTTCAATGTCCGAAACGGCGGTGTGAATATAGTCCGTCCCGTCCGTGAACGTCACGCGCGTGCCCTTCAGGGAAACGTAGACCGCATTCTTGGTGATGCCGCCTGCCATGTCGGGCAAGAGCCAATCCTTGTCGGACGTCTCGCGGAAGACGAGGCGCAAGGCGTAGTCGCCATCAGGATAGTCACCTTTCAGGCTGCAGGCGATGTCGGCATAGTCGGAACCGACGCCGTAGCCAGGTTCGAGCGAGAGCGAAGGGACGCGCCCGGTGTTCACGATGCCCAGCAACTGGTTCTTCACGTCAAAAAGACCGATGGACAGTCGCCAGTTGTGGGCACTGCCGTTCACGTTCCAGAAGTTGCCCACGGTGATGTTGAAGTTCACGCTCTTCTGTATGGTACCCTTCTGCGAGCAGACCAGCGGATCAGCCACATAGAGATACTCCACAGGGGCACCCGTCTCACCGTTCTTTGCCGGCTCAATGCCTATCAATGCGGCTTCGTCTAAAGTGAACTGGTAGCCGCTGGGGTTCATCTTCTCGGGCGAGTAGTATCCGTCGAAGTCACCATCCCACCCCCAGTTGACATGAATATTACCAAAATCATCATACCCGTCCACGACAAAAGCGTGGCCTGCGGCATCCTTTCCGGCGTTGGTAAGCGACGAGGCGGTGTGGAAGATAGGGCGACCACGGTCGATTTCTTTTCGCAGCAAGGCCAGCCACTCGTCGCTGCTGAAGCAGTCGCGCTGATACATGCGCAGCGTGGTGGGGATATAACCGAAGTTGGTGTACATAGCCAGGACAGGCGTGCGGGCTCCGCTGCCATCGGTGCTGTAGTTCATGTGGACAGAGAGGCCGCAGTCATATACCAGCTCGGCCACTGCGCTCTGCGATTCTTCTGAGGCGAGATTCTCCTGTCGGGTATTCATCATGGCATCCCAACGATAGGTGTGTTCCAACGAGCCGCTGTACGTCTCGCCGTTACCGTCCTTGGCCCAGCTGTAACCGGTCCCGGCAACGGGCCATCTCCAGTAACGGAAGATCTGTGCCATGGCTGTTGCCACGCAACCGGAGAAACACTGACGGCCATCCTTAGCAGGGCACAGGTTGTTGTAGGGTGCATTCTGTCCCCAGGTCGTTGTGCAGAGTACGTTGTCCTGTTCCTCAGCGAATCGTGGAGCCTTGGCCGCAGACGTTGACGTTGACGTAGCATCGTGTAGCTCGAGAGTGCCGGCACGATAGGCAGCCACCCGCTCTGAAAAGGCATCAAGATAAAGTGCCAAGGCACAGGGCACGACAGCATCGTCATGCACGGTGTTCTCGGCGGAGTACCCGATGACATCGGCCAATTCGTCCTCGGCACTGATGATGGCAAAGCCACGACCGTCGGCACCTCGGAACAAATAGTAGGCAGGAGCGATGGAGGATGTCGCCGGGGCGAGACGTCGTTCCTGCATGCGCGGCATCTGCACGGGCTTACCCAAGAGCAGCTCTGCACGCCGGCACGCCTCTTCCCGCCCGACTGGATGGCCGTAAGCCGTCGCTGTCGCCGCCAGGAGGAGACTGAGGAGTAAAGTCTTTTTCATTTTCATTCAAACGATGAAGGTGGAAAAGGCGCGTCCCTCGCAGGAAGGACACGCCCAAAGTATTATTCAGTTATAGAACTATCGTTATTCTACCCATTCGATATTGTCGATGTAATCGTAGTCGGCACCGAAGCTACCGGCAGAGACGCGCCAAGAGACGGGGAAGTCGAACTCGGGACCGTTCTCACCTTCTGGGTCGTAGCCCATGAAATAGCCGTCGAGGACACAGACATAGATAGGACCGTAGGAAGGATGGTTGTAGCCCGAGAAGAAGCCATAGTATTTATCGCCACCCACGGTGCAGGAAGCCTTGTTACCTGTCTCGTCAGTGAATTCGAAGCTCTGCTCCTCAGCACTGGCGCCGCGACCGCTCCACCGGAAATACCAGTGGGTACCGTTCACGATGCAGTCGGGAATGCGGTACAGGTTCAGGACGGCAGAGTACTGAATCTCAACTTCCCAAGAGTCTTCAAAAGCGATGGGCTCGTTGAAGGTTCCCATACCAATGGTCTTGAAATCCTCCTTCAGGAAAGAGATGTTGAAGCGCGGGATGAGGTTGACATCCAAAGAGTCCACGTAGGGGTTGGTGTATTCCTCGTCAATCATCAGGCTTACGTTGTAGGTCGTAAAGGCCTCCATGCCCTCGCCGATCTTAGCCTTGAGAACAGCTATGGTATCGCCGGCAGCGAAAGTCACTGTTTCAGGAATAGTGAGGAAGTCGGGCTTGCCGAGCACCTTGACAGGCACGGTGAGTTCGGGGAGATTACCTGTATTCAGACGGATGAGGTTGATGTCAAAGTCCTGAGCTTCGAAATCCAGCACCATGTTCTCTTCGTTGACAAAGGTGACAGTATTCTCGCCAGCGGGTTTGCCCCAAGAGTATTCGTGGTCGTCATCAGAGCAGGCGGTAAAAAGTGCGCCGAGGGCCAGGAACGACAGAAGGAATATTTTATTGAGTTTCATAATTACCTTATTTTATTGATGAAGGGTTAGGAGTTCTGTTAGTCTGTGACACCGTCTTTCAGGTCAGGATTCTGGCCGGCAACGGGAATCTCGCCTCCACGGTTGTCCACGACACCATAGTTGTTATCCAGCTCGGTGCTGGGGAAACGCATGTTCAGCCAAGGATCGTCGGCGCTGACATTGAATTGGAAAGCATCGGGGAAGTTGCTGGTGCCTTCGCCGTGGAAACGGACGATGTTCTTGCCCATACGCTTGGCATCCTGCACGAAGAAGCCTTCACCCCAGAGCTCTACGCGGCGCTGGAACCAGATCTCGTCTGCCAGGCCCAGGTTGCGCTGTGCTGCGGTGTAGCTGGGATCACGATAGGTCTTGACAAAGTTCTCGAGGACGTTGCGAGCCTCAGCCTCTTTACCGCTACGCAGCAGACCTTCTGCCTTGATGAGGATCATCTCCTCCACACGGATGAGGGGGAAGTCATTGTTATCGACAGTACTGCCCACGCCGCTCTTCTGACCAAACTTCACGCTGGTGTAGGGCATCCATGCACACTTGTCGTCGGTGACGAAGCCAGGAATCTCATTGCCTGTAGCCACCTCGCCCGTTGCGGGATTGGTCCAGCTCAGACCTTCAAGAATCGGAGATTCTGTATTCTCGTCAAGCCACCAGCCCTTGCGGACGTCGGTGTCGGCAATCTTGTTGTAGAGCAGGGTGTTGATGAAAGCCGGGTTGATGTAAGCAGCATAGCCGTCGCCGCTGAACGAGCCGATCCAGCTGGAAGCGGTAGGAGCGCCATCGATACCAGCCAGCTCTGTGGTGATGTTGATACCCCAAATCCAGTTGTGGTCATCCAGATTGCAGAATGCAGGATGGCTGACTTCTGAAATAGAAGCAGGAGTATAGCCTGTCATAGCGGCATCAGCATCGGCAGCTGCCTCAGCGAACTTGCCGAGATTGAGGTTGGCACGGGCACGCAGGGCCAGAGCGACGTTCTTATCGACACGATCCTTGGTGGTACGTACGCCAAACTCCAGATGATCAACAGCATAGTTGAGGTCCTCGATAATGTACTCCCATACCTCACGCACGGTGGCGCGGGGGTTGTTGGAATAGTCGGTACCTTCTCTGAGGATGGGCACGCAGAGCTCGTCTGCAGCACGGTCGATGCCGAAAGCAAAGTAGGGAGCCAGCGACATATAGTCGAATGCACGGATGGCACGGGCCTGAGCGACGCGGTTGATAGCCAAAGAGTCTGTAGGATTCTCGGGATAAGTACCGATGACCTCGTTGGCCATACCAATCTGGTTGTAAGGAATGCGATAGCGCATGTAGGGATTGGCGTAGTTGGCATTACGGGTGCTCAGCTCAGAGCAGGTAGAGAACCAGTTGTAGTTGCTGTTGGGCAGACTCAAGTCGGCACCTTCCAAATCCTGGGAAAGAGCGGCCGAGATGAAGCCGAAGTCATCTGCGCGGTTTGAATTATTGCCCGAAGGCCAGCAGGTGTGAGGACGTCCCATCATGGAGAACATCGCATTAAAGCTGGCATCGGCACGCTCGGGGATGGCAGCCACGGTTTCCTGATTCTGCTCTCGTGTCAAGGTGCCACCTTCAGGCACTTGTTCGTCGATATCGTTGCATGCAGTGGAGAGCAGTGCTGCACTGAGCATGAAGAGAGAAATCTTATATAGTTTCATATTTTATCTTTTTTATAGGTTGTCGAGAAGTGCATTTAGAAGGTGACTGTGATACCACCCGTGAGTGTGCGCATACCCGAATAGCTACCCGAAGCCAGACCCTGACCGGTCGTCATAGAACCGATACCGAGGTTGTAGCGGGGGTCGAGACCCTTACGAGCAGTGAGCAGGAAGAGGTTCTCGCCAGCGAAGTAGATGCGTGCGCTCTTGATGGTGAGGGGGCGGAGCCATTCCTTCGGCAGGGTGTAGCCAACAGTAAGATTGCTCAGGCAGAGGTAGTTGCTCTTGGTGAGGAAGCGGTCGTAGGGAGTCTGCGAGCTGACACCCGGATCGTCGATAGCAGCGGTGCTCAGACGAGGAATATCAGAGTTGGGATTCTCAGGAGTCCAAGCATCGAGGAGGTCTTTGTGCATAGCGACACCTGTCTGCTGGCCGTTGTGCATCAGCTGCTGGTAGCCGCCATCGTAGGTCTTGCCGCCCAGCTGGAAGCTGAACTGTGCGCTCAGGTCAACGCCGTAAGCCTCGAAAGTAGTGCCGAAACCACCAGTCACCTTGGGCAGGATATCGCCCAGATCGTAACGGCTGGCATCGGTGATATCGTAGGTCAGTTCCTCCTTCACGATGGGACCTTCACCATAGGTGTTGCTCATAGCGACGAGGTTGTTGGGATCTTTCTTCTCCTGATCGGCATAGGTGTAAGCCTTCCAGTACTGGGCACGACCGTTGCTCTGATCGACACCGGCATACTTCACCATGTAGGCGTGGGCCAGAGAACCGCCCTCGCGGATGATGGAGTTACTGTAGCGCAGACCCTTGTCGCGGATGGCAGCATCCAGTTCGGTAATCTTATTCTTGTTGTGACCGAGCGCCAGGTTGATATTCCAGCGGATATCCTTCGTGCGGATAACATCGCCGTCCAAAGAGAGCTCGATACCGCTGTTGCGGAGGCTACCTACGTTAGCAGGATAGGAAGTAACGGTAAGACCGGAGGAGAGGGGCACGGTCTTGGACCAGAGCAGGTCGCTGGTGGTGCCGGTATAGACTTCGATGGTACCGTTCAAGCGATAGTTGAACAGAGAGAAATCCAGACCGAAGTTCCAGGACTTCTTGGTTTCCCAAGTCAGATCGTCGTTACCCTTGGCAGCCATGGTGATGTCGTAGGTCTTGCTCACGGCATTGTACGAAGTGGTGAAGCGGTCGGCATAAGCGTGCCAGCCCATACCCTGGTCGTTACCCATCTCACCATAAGAGGCTTTGAGCTTCAACAGGTCAACCCACTTCGCGTCGCTCATGAACTCTTCCTTGTTGATCTGCCAGGCGAGACCGGCACTCCAGAACGTACCCCAACGGTGACCGGGAGCGAACTTGGAGCTGGCATCGCGACGGATGCTGGCGTTAGCGAAGTAACGCTCGGCATAGTCGTAAGTCACGCGGCCGAGGAAGCCTTCTGTCATGTAGTTGTCAGTAGAAGAGGCGATACTCATATCGTCGTTAGGACCTAAGGCGTTGTTCAGTTCGCCGATGAAGGGATTGTACAGGTGCGTGTTGCTACCGGAAAGAGACTGGCTCTTTTCCTTCGTCTGCTCGTAACCAGCAACGATACCCAGGTTGTGCACGTCGTTGAACGTGTGGGTGTAGTTGGCCAGATACTGCTGAGTGACAGCGAAGTCGCGATCGGAACCCACAGAAGCAGCACCGTCGGTGCCGGCATTGGAGCCGAAGCGGCTGTAGAGGTTCGTGCTGCGGCTGTTGATGCTGTGGGCGCTGAGAGAAGCCTTCAGGTCGAGGCCGGTGATAGGAGTGATGGTGGCTGCCCACTGTCCGAAGAAGATGTCGGCATAGCCTTTGTAACGGTTGAACTCGTTATCGCGAACGGCATTGCCGGCGAAGTTCGGACGACGGAAATTGGTGTTACCATTAGAGTCATAGAGCGTGCGTCCGTTCTCCTTAACGATATTGCCGTCCTTGTCGCGGACGTACATGGGGAAGATGGCACCCATCATATTGGCATAGTAGAACATGTTGGTGCTGCTGCCATAGGTGTCGCCATAAGAGGGAGACTGGCTCTCGCTGTGCGTGAATGCCATATTGGTGGTCAGGCGCAGCCACTTCTTAGCCTGGTATTCTACGTTGGTACGGCCCGTGTAGCGGTTGTATTCAGAGTGATCAACCTGACCGCCGTCGTTCAAGTAACCTACGCTGGCATAGTAGCTCAGACGACCGGTGTTACCGCTGACACTGGCGTTGTATTCCTGACGGATAGCGCTGTGGATGGACTCGTCGTACCAGTTGTCAGGAGTATAATAGTACTGACCGTCCCAATAGCCAAGTGTAGCCTTGGGGTTCAGCTTAAAGTTGGTACCGATGAACTTCTCACCTTCGGGCACCGTGAACACCTGATAACCCAGACCGCCGTTGTTCTGATTGAAAAGGTTGGCATCGGCAAAAGCATAGGCATCCGCAGCAGTACCGCCGTTGTAAGCCACGCTGTTATACATGGCACGGTAATGTGTCTCATAGTATTGCGCGGGATCAGTAATAATATCATAACGAGGAATCAAACGGCTGTTGGAACCGATACGTGCATCGAAGGTCACTTCGGCATCCTTGGCGACACCCTTGGCTTTCTTCGTAGTGATGATGATGACACCATTGGCGCCGCGGTTACCATAGATGGCGCTGGCGCTGGCATCCTTCAGCACAGAGATACTCTCAATATCCTGAGGGTTGACGCTGGCGATGCTCTGCTGCATGGGCACACCGTCAATCACGTACAGAGGCTCTGAACTGGCCGAATAGGAACCGATACCACGAATGCGGATGACAGGAGCACTGCCTGGAGCGCCAGACGAAGAAGTAGCCTGGATACCTGCCACCTTACCAACAAGGGCACTCGTCGCTGTCGTAACAACATGGTTCGTGATGTCCTCACTCTTAATCTCAACGGCAGAACCGGTGAAAGCAGAGCGAGTACTCGTACCGTAACCGACGACCATCACCTCGTTCAGCATCTTGTCGTCAGTGTCGAGAGCGATTCGCATACCGTTGCGAGCCTTAACCACGCGAGGGAGCATTCCGATGTGTGAAATCTCAATACGAGCATCATTGTTCGGAACGGAAATCGTGAACTGTCCGTCAATGTTAGTTGTCACTCCCGTTTTTGTACCAAGAATCTTTACAGAGGCACCGGGAAGAGGTTCGCCATCATCAGCGCTGATGATGGTGCCCTTCACTTGAGTTTGGGCGTAAGTCATTCCAAGACAGAGGAATAGACTACCCAAGAGAAGCATGAG
>CAMVFC010000117.1 GCA_947166655.1 uncultured Prevotellaceae bacterium | reverse complement strand
GGCGGCTTGGGGACTTGCACCCGTTAGAGTATGCCCATGCTGGGCGAACGAAAAGTTACAAAAAGCTCCTAATCAGGGGCTTTTTGTTTTGATTTTCTTTGATGTATGTCAAGAATGTTCCTTATTTCATGCAAAAGTAGTGAAAAGAGTGTACGACTTACACCGAAAAGCCGTACCTTTGCATCGTCAAACAAGACAAGACGTCTCGTGAGAGACTTGAGCATATACGGTTTTTCATGGTATTAGGTTAGTTTTAAAGGTTTTCATCACCGAGCAGCTTCGGTTGCTCATTTTAGGTAAGTTAGTAAGGTAATTTGATAGCAGGATAGCAAAGCACTACTGGCGCAGCGATGCGCGAAAGGAAAAGCAAAATTAGAGAAACTCATCGTAGTATACTCATGTTATTCTGTGAGATTCAACAAGATTTGTTCATAGCTTTAGGAAGTCGGTTCTTCGTGAGAAGAGCCACTTTTGTTTTTATATAGGTGCCTGCCCAGTGTCTTCCCCCAAAAGATGACTTTATAGACACGACTTTCCGTCATTAAGCATTATTTTAATGATGACCCGCCATCGTTCTTTCACTTTCCATTCTCCATTCTTCATTCTTCCTCGGGCGCTTTTCGGGGCTTTCCGTCATTTTTTTCACTTTCTCTTTTCTCCTTTCTCGTTAATTTTGTACCTTTGCGCATCCGAACGTTTCCGATCAGCCATCCGAACAGCATGAAGCTTGCTTTCAGACGCTGCCATGGTGAGGAAAGGTGCATGTAATATCAACTAAGAAGACAAAAGCTGGAAAAGAAAATGGCCGATGTGACCCCCATGATGAAACAGTTCTTCGACCTGAAGGCAAAGCATCCCGATGCCATCTTGCTCTTCAGGTGCGGCGACTTTTATGAGACGTATGCCGAGGACGCCGTCGAGGCTGCCGACATCCTGGGCATCACGCTGACCAAGCGCAACAACGGCCGCGAGGCCAGTGCGCCGACGGCCATGGCCGGCTTCCCCTACCACGCCTTGGACACCTATCTGCCCAAGCTCGTGCGTGCCGGTCGCCGCGTGGCCATCTGCGACCAGCTCGAGGACCCCAAGCTCACCAAGAAACTCGTCAAGCGCGGCATCACCGAGCTCGTCACGCCCGGCGTGGCCATGGCGGACACCGTGCTCAACTACCGCGAGAACAACTTCCTCGCCGCCGTGCACTTCGCCCGCGAGGACCGTGTCGGCGTCAGTTTCCTCGACATCTCCACGGGCGAATGGCTCGTGGCCGAGGGCACGGCCGACTACGTGGACAAGCTCCTCGGCAGTTTCGCACCGAAAGAAGTGCTCTACGAGCGCGGACGGAAGGGCATGTTCGAGGGATGTTTCGGCACCAAGTTCGTCACCTTCGAGCTCGACGACTGGGTGTTCACCGCACAGACGGCCACCGACAAACTCAAACGACATTTCGAGGTGAAGAGCCTCAAGGGCTTCGGCATCGACGACCTGCACGTCGCCATCATCGCCGCAGGCGCCATCCTGCAGTACCTCGAACTGACACAGCACACCCAGCTGCAACACATCACCGCCATCAGCCGCATCGAGGAAGAACGCTTCGTGCGCATGGACAAGTTCACCATACGCAACCTCGAGCTGCTCGAACCCATGAACGAGGGCGGACGATCGCTGCTCGACGTGCTCGACCACACCACGACGCCCATGGGCGCACGCCTGCTCCACCGCTGGCTGCTGTTCCCGCTGCGCGACCGCGTGCAGGTGGACAGTCGCCTGGACGTCGTCGACTACTACTTCCGCCACCCCGAGTTCCGCGAGTTCATCGCCGAGCAGCTGCACGTCATCGGCGACCTCGAACGCATCACCTCCAAGGTGTCCGTGGGGCGCGTCACGCCACGCGACATCGTACAGTTGCGCATCGCCCTCCAAGCCATAGAGCCCATCCGGCGCATCTGCCTCGAGGCCGACGATGCCACCCTCCGACGCATCGGCGAGCAGCTCAACCCCTGCACCGACATTCGCGACCGCATCGCACGCGAAGTGCAACCCGACCCGCCCCTCCTCGTGCAGAAGGGCAACGTCATCATGAACGGCGTCTCCAAGGAACTCGACGAACTGCGACAGATCGCATACAGCGGCAAGGACTACCTCCTGCAACTGCAGCAGCGCGAAGCAGAAGCCACCGGCATACAGAGCCTCAAGGTGGCCTACAACAACGTCTTCGGCTACTACCTCGAAGTGCGCAACACCTACAAGGACAAGGTGCCCTCCGACTGGATACGCAAGCAGACACTCGTGGGCGCCGAGCGCTACATCACACAGGAACTGAAGGAATACGAAGAGAAGATCCTCGGCGCCGAGGACAAGATACTCCAGCTGGAGAGTCAGCTCTTCACGCAGCTCGTCAACGCCGTGGCTGCCTTCACACACGACATACAGCGCGACGCACAGCTCATCGCACAGCTCGACTGCCTGCTCTCCTTCGCCCTCACCGCCGCCGAGCGGCACTACATCCGCCCCGTCGTCGACGACAGCACCGAGATCGATATCCGGCAGGGACGACACCCCGTCATCGAATGCCAGCTGCCCGTGGGCGAACGCTATGTGGCCAACGACGTACGCCTCGACACACAAAACCAGCAGATACTCATCATCACCGGACCCAACATGGCCGGTAAGAGCGCCCTGCTACGACAGACGGCACTCATCACCCTCATGGCGCAGATAGGATCCTTCGTGCCCGCCGAGAGCGCACACATCGGGTGGGTGGACAAGATCTTCACACGCGTCGGCGCCAGCGACAACATCAGCATCGGAGAGAGCACCTTCATGGTGGAGATGAGCGAGGCCGCCAGCATCCTCAACAACATCTCCGAGCGAAGCCTCATCCTCTTCGACGAACTCGGACGAGGCACCTCCACCTACGACGGCATCAGCATCGCATGGGCCATCGTAGAGTTCATACACGAGAACCAGCGAGGACACGCACGCACCCTCTTCGCCACACACTACCACGAACTCAACGAGATGGAACGCCACTTCGCACGCATCAAGAACTTCAACGTCAGCGTGCGCGAAGTGCGCGGCAAGGTCATCTTCCTGCGCAAGCTCGAAGCAGGAGGCTCAGAGCACAGCTTCGGCATACACGTGGCACGCCTGGCAGGAATGCCCAAAGACATCGTCCGGCGCGCCGAGGTCATCCTGAAACAGCTCGAGAGCAGCGCCGACCGAGACGGCCTCGGCACGGGAGCCAAGATCGGCGCCATGCCCGAGACGGACCACATGCAGCTCAGCTTCTTCCAGCTCGACGACCCCGTGCTCTGCCAGATACGCGACGAAATCCTCGGACTCGACATCAACGCCCTCACTCCCATCGAAGCCCTCAACAAACTCGACGGCATCAAGCGCATCCTCACAGGGAAATAGCAAAAACAGCCATCACTTCCATCAATAAACACGTCACACACCGAGCTAATACAGATACTGTTTTTCTACAGTTCGTACAAATCGTCCAGTTGTATTTCTGCCTGGATATCTCCCCAGTATTCATTCCGAGTTAGGCCATCGGTTGTAACCATAATGGAATGAATGGCTTTCTTTGTGCCAGTTACAGTCTGAAAAACATTTCGTTTGCTGGCAAGTTCATCTGCATAATCGGAAGTGATGGTGTATGAATCCTTTGAGTATTTCATTTCGCACACATCAATGATTCCATCGCTACGGTCTATAAGCAGGTCTATCTGAACTCCTGGTCTACCGATGCTCTCATCCTGCAGACAACGCCATGCATATTCATTTGTCAGTATTCCGCTAATACCAAGCTTCTTCTTAATCTGGTCAACATGCCATAGGCAAGTGCGCTCAAATGCTAAGCCACACCAAGTGTTATACTTCGGTGTTCCCAACATTGATCGCCAATAGTTTGAGCCTTGACGTACTCCGTCTATGTATTCGTAATAGAATAATGTATAATGGTCTATCAACTGAAAAATATCTGATTTTGTCCGATACCCCATCATAGTGTAACTACGAATAAAGCCACACCACTCCAAATCTTTCAGGATGTCAGAGAATGCTCCGTTGTCTTCAAATCTTCCTGCCGCCAACAACTCTTGTCGAGTCATGCCCATTTTTTTCTTGGCCAACAACTCAATAACACGAACGTATGGTTCAGGCTTTTTGAACAGGGAAGCATACAGCATCTCAAATTCGTCATGCAGTTCTCCGTCAGGCGAGAAAACAAGTCTGTCAATCTCGGCAGTTATGCTTGTACCTTTTTGCAACAAGCTCCAATAATATGGAACACCGCCAAATATCATATAGGCTTCAAGTATCTGTTTGCGGTTCAGCACAAGCCCTCGTGACTGAGCTAACTTTTCGCATAATCCCAATGGGAATGGATTGAGAGAAATACGGTGGTTCAGACGATTGTGTAATCCACCTTTATTCTTAATGATTTTCTTGACCATCCATGAGGTACTGCTTCCGCACACCACAAAAACAATGTCCTTTCTAGCGGATGCCCATCCATTCCAAAAAGACTCCAGCTCTGATAAAAAGCCAGAGCGTGGAGCATCCATCCATGGAAGCTCGTCAAGGAAAACGACCTTTTTGCCTTCAGGCAGATTCATGATAAATCGTTTGAGTTCACTGAAAGCGTCACCCCAGTTGGTTAGCTCTGGAGTATCTTTCTGCCCATGTTCTTTGAGGGTACGACGGAAACGTACCAACTGCTTTCTTGCAGTCAAATTTGCAGCACCGGTAAATTGGAAGTCGAATCGGTTTTCAAAGGCTTCTCTGATTAGAAAAGTCTTGCCAACACGACGTCTTCCATACACAGCAACAAACTGAGAGTACTCTTCGTTGAGAGCATTCTGTAATACTTGTTTTTCTTTTTCTCGACCAATCAGCATGGCATCCATTAATTTTGAATTTCGCCACAAAGATAATACTTTTTCGTGAGAAAACAAGCGGAAAGACAAGAAAAAGAAAAGATTCCGCTAATTTATTAACGAAATTCCACATTGGTATGTGATTTTATGTTCAGTTGAATGCTTATTTTACCGAAATGTGCATAACTGGAGAAAAAGAAGGTTGGATTCGATAAAATTTGCGACTCCACAAGACTAATGGAATAATAATTGAAGTTTTATAACAGGTGAAACCATGTATAACAATTCGGGCGGAAACTTGCAAAATCTCGCAGTTTCCGCCCGAGATAATTATTACAGAACTGAGTTAAATTCTTATGGCTTTGTGATAATATCCCAAAGCTCATCATAGTTTTTTACCACATCGTATGTGACGTGACTATCAGAGATTGTGGAGAAGTGCCGACTGGCGCATTCAATCTTTACGCTTTCTGCACGACGATAGTCTTTCAGGCTATCTTTGTCGTAGCCTTTCGTTTCAGCCACAAAGTAGATGTGCTTAATGTCGCTTCCCTCATAGAATACCACAGCCCAGTCGGGATTGTAGTGTCCCACAGGGGTATTGATATAGAAGCCATTTGGCAGTTTCGTATAGACAGCCACCTCGTTACGAGATTCCAACTGATTAGCGAAGTCCATCTCAATGCCTTTTGAGTCTACTACTACAAGGTCGTAGAGAGACTTGTGCGACTCCATGGCGTTCACTCCCATCGAAGCCCTCAACAAACTCGACGGCATCAAGCGCATCCTCACAGGGAAATAGAGAAAACAGAAGAGGACAATGTAGTGTAGCTCATGCCGACAGCACCGCACGTTTTCGCCTACACGTACGGAGCCATGTCCGCATACGTCCGTACGTGGTTACCATTATCTTCCAGTCCCTTTCCCTCCAGCGTTCACTCTTCAGGCCCACCCCGCCCCCTCCTCAGAGAGGGGCCGGGGTGGGTCTTTCATTTTTCACTTTTCACTCTTTCACTTTCTCACTCCCTCGCCACACGCTTGCGGCCGTTCTCAATGTAGATGCCCTTGGCAGGACGCTGGCTCAGGCGACGTCCGCAGAGGTCGAACAGCACCGCAGAGGAAGCCGCCTTACGGATGTCGCTGACAGCGGACACAGTAAGACACAAAGGCGCCTGGAACATCTCGCTCGCATTGGCTATGGTGCAGACATAGTCGCCAAGTGTTAAGTCGCGGATGTCGATGTCGAGCGCCAGCACGCTGCCCGTATCGACACTCTTCTGATAAAGAACCTGGCCATCAGCGGTAGCGATGCTGACGGTATAGGTACTGGTGAGCGTCTTGAACTCCAGATACAGAACATCCTGCGAGTATGCGCCCGTCAGCAGTTGGTCTATGTCCTCTTGTCCCTGGCGCGCAGCCCGTCTGCGGATGCGCGGCTGACTCTTCACGACATGCGTGAAGTCCAGACGCTTCTTGACATCACCGACCATGACAAATGTCTGAATTCTGTAAAGCACCTCATCGCCTACCGTGCAGCTCAAGAGCACACGGCCGTCACTCGCACCATGGTCTCCAAAGAAGTTGTGCATGGGCAGACCACGGTTGCCCACGCCCTCCATCCATGTGTCTTCCCATAAATCCGTAGAACGCACTGGGGAGAGCGTCAGACAACGCCCCTTAAAGCCGTCTATATAGTTGGAATAAACATCTTCGACCACGCATGACACCTGCTGTCCTGTCAGCGGGTTATCCATCTCGAGGCTGTCGCCCGGTAGGGAGGCGAAGTCATAAAGAAGCAGAGCCTGCTGCCGCGCCGGCGCCACATAATAGACGCGACGCTCTTCTTCGCGGAAGGCCCCGGCATAGGCGGGACGAGACACGGCCTCGCCGTTTTCATAGGGCTGGCATAGCACCGTCTTATACGTTTGCCCTTGGATAATGGTGTCACGGTCCAAGGTGTAGCTCTCCCAGCGCCGTGGCTGCTGGTCTGCGTCCTGGAGCCAACCTACGTTCCATACCTTGCCGTCCTCTACGAAGGGGCGATAGTCCTGCTGCGGGTCGCGGCAGACGACTGTATGCTCTCCTGTGGCATCAAAGACCCTATACTCGCGGACAGGTTCAAAGAATGGGAAAGAGAGGTCCACCCACCGCAGACTATGACTCTCAGCCAGCGGCGGCAGTTCTTCTATTTGGAAGGAAAGAACGACGTTCATCGGGTCGGTATTGTCCTCTATACAATAGATATAGTTGTGAGGGCTGTCAGGTACACGCATGTAACCATAGACATGCAGGTCGAAAGATTCTGCCACGGAGGAGGGCACCATTTCATAGTGCAGACGTTCCTGCTGCACGTGCTCATCGGCTTGTTTCCCGGCAACCAGCTCCCGACCGCGCCATCCACAGTAGAGGTTGTGCATCTCAATGGGGAAGAAACGCTCACCGTCCGAACTGATGGCATAGGCCAGGTGGGATGAATGTGAGTTGGGACTGTCGGGTTCCCACCATTTAAGCGTTTGGGCACACCCGTAGCCCGCGACCCATTTGACTTCAAAGGGGAAGCGCTCTGAAGCCGACCCGCCGAAGCTGACGGTCAAAGTGCGGATCCAGTGCCCGCCACAATACTCCACGTCTTCAGCCGTAACAAAGCCATGCAGCTGCTCTGTCCCGTTGGCAAAGTCGAAGACGTCGCCCTTGTGAAGAGTAAAGTCGTAGATGAGGACTTCCTGCTGTCGCACCTCATCGTAGAAATAGACATGCTGGTCAGCCTCGCGAAAGAGGCCATAGCTTTCGACCCGGTCGCCCGTGTGTGCACTGATGCGGTAAAAGGATTGTCCGCCGGCAAATTCAGGCGAGCTGCCCACCACGTAGTCCGTAACGCTATGCTTCATCTGCATGTCAAATTGGTGAACGTGCCAGCTCTTTCCAGGTTGGATGAGGGCGTAGTAAGTGGTATCCGTCTGCCCCTCGGCAGCAAGGGCTGTCAGGCAGAACAGGGCGGTAAGGAGAATTTGTTTCATAACGAATAGTATTTAGTTATTCCAGTTTCGATGAAAACGTGAAACATTGAAAACGTGAAACATTGAAAA
>CAMVFC010000116.1 GCA_947166655.1 uncultured Prevotellaceae bacterium | reverse complement strand
ATAGCCAAATTATTTCATGACTATGTGCAGGCTTTAATTGTTAAAAAGAGTCTATAGGGACTTTTTCAGTGCCCTCCAAAACATAGGGCTTTCTCACTACAATTCTAATGACCGATCTGGGTTAAACGGATATTTCGTCCTTTTATATGTTTTTCGGAATAAGAATATACCTTCCGGTATTTTTCGCCCTTAATTTGTGTTAAAACCGTCACCTGTCACCACATCTTTCACCCGAACTGCCACCACTCATCACGTTCATTAACAGTCTATTGCTTCAAAAGGTGATAGTTTGACGGTTGTTTTCGGGAAAATGCTGAGAGGTGCAGCCTTTTTTTCAATCCTTCAATCTTAGCAAATCCTGATAATCATGGCGAATCGCGTGTGCTCGTCAATCTCGTAGCCTGCAGCCACGCGATGCCCGACCACCCAGGCGATGCGGTCGCCGCTCAGCAGCACACGCGTACATTCTTTCTCAAAGAGTGTCAGCTTGCGGTCGGTGAGCAAATCGCTCACGAGCTTCGTGCCGCTCATGCCGAAAGGTTGAATCGTATCGCCCGTGTCCACTTTGCGGACAGCAAGGGGCAGGGTGAGTTTTTCCAGATCGAAGCAGGCAGTGTGCGCGTCGTGCGGCACACGAAAGTCTTTCGTCACCACCTCCCGGCGAATCAACAGACGTAAGTTTTCATCCACATCGACAACCCCTTCCAGGGGCAGCACCGTGGCGGACGGCTTGCTGCCAGTGGGTTCCTGAGGTCTAAGCACCAGGCTGTCGCGGTCGCGGAGCAGTCGCCAGCCTGCCGAGGTCCAGAGACGCCCCGGCTGTCCGTCGAGGTGTGCGAAGACCTCCGCCACCTGCGCCGAGGTGAACCCCAGCGGCGCGAGCACTTCATGGAGCACCGTGCGGGGACTGGTTTGTGAGAGAAGAGAAGCTATGGACAGTCGCGTCTCCCCTCCCCTCTTCTGCACCACACGCTCCACAGCGGCCTTTACGCCATCGTCATAGAGAGCCTCGGCCTCAGCCATCCGCCGACAGGTGGCAGCCAGCGTCTCCGAGATCTGCGGGTTGAGTGTCGCCAGCAGGGGGATGACTTCGAGGCGCAACCGGTTGCGCAGGGCAGCCTGCGGGTCGAGGTTGGTGGCATCGGTCTGCCACGAGACGCCGCGCTCGCGCAGCCACGCTTCAATCTCCACGCGCGAAACCGCCAGCAACGGACGGAGCAGACGGAAAGTGCCATGCCTGTCGGCATCAGAGGTGGGCACCGTGCCCACAAGGTGCATGCCCGTAAGGCCATGAATACCGGCACCGCGGACGAGGTTCAGCAGTAGCGTCTCCACCTGGTCGTCGCGGTGATGAGCCACCGCTACAGCCTGTGCCGAGCGGTCCTTCATCTCCTGAGCGAACCAGTCGTAGCGCAGTTCGCGCGCCGCCATCTCGATGCTCAAGTGGTGGCGCTGGGCATAGGAGCGCGTACGGAAATGGCGGACGCGCAGCGGAATGCCGTACTCGCGACAGAGGCGGCGGCAATAAGCCTCGTCGGCATCGCTCGCCACACCGCGCAACTCAAAATTACAATGCAGCGCTTCCACAGGGAAACCTGCCTCGTGCAGGGAGAGCAGCAGGCATACGCTGTCCGCGCCGCCGCTCAGCCCCACGAGAAGAGCGCCGCCCGAAGGCTCCACCTGAGCCTGCTGCAGCGCCTCGTTGATGTGCTCTTGAAGTGTCATATCCTATATAATAACGCAGAAAAAGAAAAAAAAGTATGCAAAAGCCTTGCCGTTTCAAAAAAAAGACGTACCTTTGCAACCGCAATCAGCCATGGTGCCTTGGATGAGTGGCTTAGTCAACGGTCTGCAAAACCGTCTACAGCAGTTCGAATCTGCTAGGCACCTCCAACAAAAGAAGCCCCTCCTTCAATCCATTTGAAAGGCGGGGCTTTATGCTTCCACACAGAATCTGAAAGACTAACTAACACTTCTACCCTCACATGTTGAAATCTATCTTCTTCACGCTCGCCACGCTTGCTGCGCTGCCTGCCTACTGCCAGACTTCGGGAGCCACTGGGATGACTGCCAACGCTGTGCCTCACACCACCGTCCCCTTTCGTATCAGCGACCCCGGCACCAAGCTACCCGACATTACCTGGGGACTCGACTGCGCGTGGATCAGCGAAGGTAACATCCGCCGAGGCGTGAACTTCGCAGGAGAAGACCTCATCGACATCATTCGCCTCAGTTTCCAGACGACGGATGCCGTGGGCGAAGACCTCCAGCTGAGTGCCAGCCAGAAAGCGACGCTGGACACCCGCATCCGTCTGGCCAAGATGGCTGGAAAGGTGACCGTGAACATCAATTCCGACCAGGAGGCGGGCGTCATCGACCACTACCAGAACACCAGCCTCGCCACAAACGCCACGCGATGGTATCTGCTCATCAAGGCCACCAAGAACTACATCGAGTCGAAGGGACTGAAGGTAAGCAGCGTATCGCCCTTCAACGAGCCCGACTACGCACCATGGAAGCAGGGCACGAAGCAGCAGTTCCAACTCATCGCCAAGATGATCAAGGAGGACCCGGACTTTAGTGGCGTGGCTGTCTGCGGAGGCAATACGCTCAACGACGACCAAGCGCTTGGATGGTACACCGCCTGCAAGAAATACCTCGACGAGGGCAACACACACCAACTGGCAGGATCGTTTGACAACTTTGCCAGGTTCTACCAGCAGGTGAAGGCCGATGGCAAGGTGGGTGTGGGCGACGAGCTGCACAACACGATGGAGTGCTTGGTGGGTTCGGAGTACGGCCTCACGAAAGGCATCTGGTGGGGGACGTGCGACCACACCCGCAGCCAGTTCATGAAAGCCAGCCGGGGCACACGTCTGGGCTATGCTGAGAACCGAGGTAACTGGACTGCTGCCAGCGTCTATCGCCACCCCGATGGACACGTCGAAGGCTTCGGAGGCAGCAGCGAGCGACAAGCTGCGACGACGCTCTTCCGCATGGCCGCCACCGATCACGATGTCTTCTACAACGGCATGGGCCCCACGCGCGAGTACCTTATGAATATTCCCGGCGGCACAGGCTACCAAACCGGGCAGACAAATGCAGAGACGATGGTATGCATCCAGGACGGCGAGGACATTATGCCCCCCCTGCCCACCGCAGCCACCACCTACAAGATTGTCAACCGCTTCAGCGGCCTCGTGCTTACCGTCGCCAACAACAGCACAAGCAACGGCGACCTCGTGCAGAACAGAAACCAAGCTTCCAGCAAGGCACAGAAATGGACCGTCACACCTATGGACGAACGCTCAGGAGGCGATTTCAGCTACTATAAGATCAGCAACTTTCTCAACCCACGCCTGCTGCTCGACGTGCTCAACTGGAGCCTGGACGATGGCGGCGGGCTGATAGGCTACGAAGGCGGATTGGGCGACAACGAGCAGTGGTTCTTCGAGTATGCCGGCGAGGGATGGTTCTACATCCGCAGTCGCCACAGCGGCCTCTGCATCCAGGTAACACCCGGCACGGAGATACAGCAGCGTGCCTCGGGGCGCAAGCTCTGCCAGGGCGTGGTCAACGGCAGTGCCATCCAACAATGGCGTCTGGTGCCGGACGGAGTGGTCTACAACAACGTTGCGCCGGCCGTACCCACCAACTTGGAAGCCACCGGCCAGACCGCCAGCGTGAAGCTCACCTGGGAAGCACCTGCCGACAGAGACCTCAGTCACTACATCGTGCAGCGCAGCACAGACGGGCAGACGTGGAACACCATCCACGCTTCGGTGCCCACCTGCGAATATATCGACAACACTGCCGCAGACGGATGCACCTACTACTATCGCGTCCAGGCCGTCGATGCCAGTCTCAACCGCTCGGAGCCGTCCGATGTCGCCCCCAGCAGCGGCGCCAGCAACACACCGGAACTCATCTGCCATCTGGACAAGGATCTGTTCGACCAGACGATCAACGGCAACCATGCCGCCATCTACGATGACCTCAGCTGGACAGACGGGAAATGGGACAAAGCCGTGCAGCTCGACGGCAGCACACAGTTCATACAACTGCCAGCCACCCTGGCCAACCACGATGCCCTCACCCTCGCCCTATGGGTGAATTGGAGAGGAGGCAACACGTGGCAGCGTATCCTGGACTTCGGCAACGACACCGACCACTACTTCTTCTTCACGCCCCAATGCGGCAGCGGTGCACGGCTGGCCATCAAGAACGGCGGCAGCGAGGAACAGTTGAACCTGGGCAGCACCTTCCCCAAGGACGAATGGACGCACCTCGCCATCAGCATCAGCCGCGAAGCCATTGTTGTTTACCTGAACGGAGAAAAGGCTGCCGAGAGCACCACGATTAGCGCTCGTCCCGGTGAGTTCAGCCCCATCTTCAACTACATCGGTCGCAGCCAGTTCGTCGCCGACCCGATGCTGAAAGCCGACATCGAAGACTTCCGTGTATACAACTACGCCCTCAGTGCAGAAGAGATAAAGGCACTACAGAACAAACCCGTCGGCATCGCTCCGGTGGTGACGGAAGCGGCTGACGGGCTGGAAAGCATTTACGATCTCAGCGGACGGCAGATAAAGCAACGCCCGCTGAGAAAGGGAATCTACCTAAAGGGAGGGCGCAAGGTTCGCATTCAGTGAGTCGCCCTCCAGGATCTCTGGTGCATCTGTCGTTCCGTCGGCAGGTGCACTTTCTTTTTGTATGGACACCGATGGCAGACGGTCGCTCAGCGTCAGCTTCGGCACAAAGGCCTGCACCAGCACACCTACGATGAAGAGGGCAGCCACGGAAGCAGCATTCGAGATGAAGGGGACCAGTCGCAGGCGACGCTGCTGACGCTGGCGCTGCTCCCACATCTGGAACGTGTGGCGCCATTGCTGCTGGGAGCCGAGTTCGCGAAAGAGGAGATGGTCGAGCTGGTCGATGCGCTCCTCATTGTCTTGATAAGTATTGTTTTCCATCATCTTATAGCCTTTTTGTGAATTATGTATGCTTCAAGCGTGCAAGCCCAACTGCCGGAAGCGGTCGTACACCGTCTGGCGCAGGCGTTGCATGCATTTATATTTACTGGTCTTCAGTCCGATTTTGCTCTGATTCTCTGCGCGTACGGCCAGAATCTCATCGAGTGTCCGATGCTCGTAATAGAACATAGTGAGAATCTCGCGACAGCGCTGCGTCATTCCCAGTACGGCATCGGCGATGACACGCTCGCGGACGTCCGCTTCCGACAGTCCGTCGGGCACGGTGTCGTAGCGCTGTGCATCCAACACTTCCAGCGTGCGGTCGTTGTCGGTGAGCAGCAGGCGGTCCTTGCGCAGCAACTCCCAATGCTTTCGCTTAGCGATGGCCAGGAGGAAGGTGAGCAGCGAACTTGTCATCGGACGCCGTTCACCATTCACCCATCGGCAGACCTTGCCGTCGACGGCCTCGATGCGACGTGTCTCTATCTCGCGCCACAGGTGAATGAGCGACTCCTGAAAGACGTCGTCGACGTTCGTCTCAGCGACGAAGAACGCCATCGCATGGGTGGAGAAATAGGTCTTGCAGTCGCGGTACATACGCTCCAGACGCATATTGTCGCGACGCTGCACGGCATCCACCATCTCTATGTCGGTCCATTTGCTCATTGACGAGTAGCTTTTGCCTTTTATGCACCTGAATGGTGCAAGTGACCCTCTGCTGTTTCCTTTTTTCAGTATCGATGAAGCCTGTCGGCCTCCACGAGGTCGTTGATGTGGCGCTGGCAGAGCTTGCGAAGCTCGTTGCAGAACAGCAGCAGGGCGATGAAGAAGACCATCTGCAGGCTCTCCGTCGTATCGGCCGACATGGCGATAGCATCGTAGATGCCGTGTGCCAGCACAGGCGCGGCCAACACCAGGAAACGATTCTGCAGACGATGATAACCGAAATGGACAAGGCTATAGTAATAGCCCATCAACACGGCAAAGAAGAAATGCCCTGGCACGGAAAGCAAACCGCGCATCACAGCCGTCATCACCCAGGCTTCGCCGGCGTTGAAGAGGTAGAGGGCGTTCTCGAACGTGGCAAAGCCCAGCCCCACACACGACGCATAGACGACACCGTCAAGGTGTTCGTCGAACTCGGGATTGCGCCGCAGCAGAAACCAAAGCATCAGCAACTTGGCCGACTCTTCCGGCAGCGCAGCAAGGCCGAAGGCTGTCCATGCAGCGTCCAGCCCGTTCGTCACCTCGGAAGGGAAATAGAGGAAGAGTTCCAGCACGTGGTCGATGGCCAATGCCAACAGTGCCGACAGAATGCCATAGAAGAAACCTCTGACCAGCAGGCGCGGAGGTTCGGGATGTTCACGATCGCGAAAGAAAATGTAGCCTGCCAGCAAGAACGCTGGCAACACGGCAGAAATCAACACGATAATGAAAGAAACATTCATACGGGAGATACACAAAGGCGGTTCAAAGTAAATAAAAATTTGAAACCTATGCAAATTTTAAGCTATAAAGTTCCCTTTCCAGAGAAATATTTGCAGATTATCCGCCCCTGTGCTTGCACGAACGGCAGAGTGTGCGTATCTTTGCATCAACAAACAACGAGGTCTTTGAAACTTCAATACAGCATACAGCCGCATCGGTTAGATTGGGAGACTCATCAATAACATCAGAAAACCGAGAACGTTTCGCTTATCCAATGGCGGGCTGCGCCCTTCGGGGTAACCTCTTCACGGAGGCCGGCAGATTACAAAGGGAGTGAACACTCAAATCATTCATACTCGGAGTTCTCATCACATCATCGATGCGGCTTTTCTTATAGGCTCATCTTACGGGTCAGCAGTGCGTGGAAGGCTTCTTTCTGCGCCTGCTTCTCCTGAGCCGACAACTGGGGACTCCACGCCGTGAGCCATTCTTCAAAAGCTTCCATCGCATTCATGCGAGCCATCGACTTGCCAGCTTTCAGCCCGCTGGCATAAGGCGTATGGGGCAGCAGTGCCCTGTTGAAATTTCCGTCACTCATAGTGTCACATTCTTTTTCGCCGCAAAAGTACAAAAAAAGGAGAAAAGCAGCACGTCTTTTCCCCCTTTTTTCTTACCTTTGTGGCATGGATCAGCATTACCATCCACTTATCTATCAACGCCTGCGCAGGCTGTTCGATGTCTCCGACTGGGATGCGCTCATCACCTATCTCGAAGGGCTGTCGCACTCCCACTTCCGCACAGCGGGCTATCTGCTGGGCGAGCGTCTGCTCACGGATGTCCCTGCAGACACCTTCTGGGAGGTGGCCACACGCCTGATTCTCTGGCATCCGAAAGCGTTTACCGTGACGATGGCCAAGGCGGCCAGGGTACGTCTGGTGGGCGGAACGCTCAGCCTCGCGGACGACGGAATCCTGCGACTTTCACAAGCGCTGCGGGGCGACGGGCATCAGACCGACCGCGAGAAACTGCTGATGCAGTGGTTGCCTGCCGTACGACAACCTGCGACGATGGAAAGCCTCTTCACCCTCTTCGGCGTGGACTGCCCGCGCCGACGTATCGAGTTCTTGCTGCGAACAGACGGCCTGACGGCGGCTTATGTCCTTCTGCGAACGCTGCGGTTCGAGGAACACGACCGCCAGTACCTCTGCGGCGTATGCAGAAACCTGATCCGACGTGCAGATAACCTCTCGTTCAACGTGGCCAGCCTCCTGCGCACATATTTCGACTTGAACGATGTGAGAGGCGTCTTCTCCTTAAAAATAGAACCTTACGAGCTCTCGCGTCTGGACACGGATTTCGACACGTTCTGCCGCGTAGCCACCAAGGTCTGAACGCTTTCGTCGCAGAAAGATGCTTGTCTGGTTCGCCATAAGCTGACATTTGTGCGGTTTCGCCATACGTACGCAGACATGTCCGCCTGTCTATACAGGTGGCATCCAGCGACTTCCGCCCCTTCTCCCCAATGTCTTTCGACGGAGCACCTCTGCAGTTTCTTCTCATCTCTTTTTGTCATTCCACCCATCTTCCTGCGATGATACAAAAAAGTGCCAAGAGTTTTAGGTAAAAGTGCCAAGAGTTTTAGGCAAAAGTGCCAAGAGTTTTGGGCAAAAGTGCCAAGAGTTTTGGGCAAAAGTGCCAAGAGATTTTTGCAAAAGTGT
>CAMVFC010000115.1 GCA_947166655.1 uncultured Prevotellaceae bacterium | reverse complement strand
GAAGGTCGGTGACCGGCTCGCGGTCGGTGCCGGCATAGCGGAAGAGCTGGACGGCGGCGAAATGATGGTCGCGCGACACAAGGGCCTCCATGAGGAAGGGGCCAACAGGGGTCTCCTTAGGCCGACCGGCGCCCTTCAACTCTTCGTCCAGGCGGGCTGCAGGCAGGCTCAGAAGCTGGCGCATACGCGAGCCTGCATCGTGGGAGAACTCTGTCGTGATGACCTGCACTGGGCTCTTCGTGGGAATGTACTCGATTTTGGTGGTCAGGCCGAGGAAGCCTTTCTTGATGGATATACTGGGATTGGCGGCAATGGCAGCAGCCATGGCCAAATTATTGATATTTGCCATTGTTTTTTTGTATAATTGAGTGAGAAAAATGTACAACAATCCCTTAAGAGGGATGGATTGGTGCACAACCAGCAGCCGTCGGACAGGATGCTGACTGAGCCTTGTCAATTATACGTGTTATAGAATCAGCCGCCTCAAGGCAATGATGTAGTAATGCCGTGAGGCAGCAGACTGGAACGGCGCTGTCTCTAAGCGCCGCCCGTCGAAGATGTGCTTCAGGGTGAGTGAAACCGGGTGACAGGCGAAAGCTGCGCGCCCGGATGAGCGATGCGGGCCATGGCCATGCACGGGCATGACCTGCATGGTGCGTATGTTTCCGAGCTGGATAGGGACGATGGGCTCAGCAATTCGTCCTTCTTTGGAGGATGGTAGCTGCGGTACATCGAAGAAGCCTTGCTCAGAGACAACGGCCACGGTGCTGTCCCCTTCTGGCACGTCACCAAGCTCCGTGTGGTACCACACGAAGCCAAGCAGAAGCGTCAGAAGTAGCAGCAAGCGTTTCATCGTGGCGCAAAGGTAGCGAAAAATCCTGAATCACTGGTCATGCAGGGATTCCTTTTAGGACTTTTTTACATCTGACCTGTTTCTTCCTCCACTGCACATCCACGCACCTGTCCGTCGCTGACAAACGGACCCTGCCCACATCCCACAAATAGGAATGATTCAATGATCGTCAGGTTCTCCTCTTTCCCACAGATTACACTGGTTTAGCAGATGAAGGGAGGGCTGGATGGCTCTTGGGGTGAGCCTTCCCCTTATACCGAACTCACGTTGCCTTAACTGTTTTTCCGATAGCTTGCCACTGCCCATGTGGCCATCGTCAGGCCGATGAGGGCGAGGGCCAGCACTTGGTGTGCGATGGCTTCGAAGCCGCCGCCACGGACGAAGACCGTTCGGATGGCATCGATGAAGTAGTGCATCGGGTTGACGTAGGTGGTCAGATAGGCCCAGTCGGGCATGGAGCGGGTGGGGGTGAACAGACCGCTGAGCAGCATCAGGCAGACGACGAAGAACCACATGACGAAGATGGCTTGTTGCATCGTATCGCTGTAGTTGGAGATGACAAGACCGAGCGACGAGAAGAACAGCGCCAACAGCATTGCCAGCAGGTAGACCAGCCCGAGCGGCCCCTGGCAGGTGATGCCGTAGACGGCCCACGAGAGGACGAGGCAGGCGGTGATGATGAACAGGGCGATGAGCCAGTAGGGAATGAGCTTGGCCAGGATGAAAGCCCACTTGGGCACGGGTGTGACGTTCATCTGCTCTATCGTGCCGGCCTCCTTCTCGCCGACGATGTTCAGCGTAGGCAGGAAGCCGCACATGAGCATCGTCAGGATGGCGAAGAGGGCGGGAATCATGAAGACCTTGTAGTCTTGATGGGGGTTGTAGAGGGTGAGGGTGGAGGGCTGCGATAGAATCGCAGCGGAAGAGACGTTTTGGGTAGAGAGGGAAGAGGTCGAGAGAGCGGCGGTGGAAGGAGCGGTGGAAGGGCCTGCAGGGATGGTTGTAGAAGGGGCGGTGGAAGGGGATGCTCCAACGATTTGCGAGAGATAGCTTGAACCGATGCTTCCCTTGGTGCCATTGACGGCATTGGCGGCGATGAGGACCTGGCCGTGGCCTTTGCTGTAGTCGGGCGGGATGACCAGGGCGATGTCGGCCTCGCTCGTCTCGATGGTGTGCAGGGCATCGGCGTAGGTGGGTTGCTGGCCTGTGAAGATGAAGTAGCGGGAGGCCTCGATACGGTGAACAAGTTGTTGCGAACGCACGGAACGGTCGTTGTCGACAACGCAGACGCGGATGTTCTTCACCTCCTGATTCATCACCCATGGGATGACGCACATCATCACGATGGGAAACAGGAAGATGAGGCGCGGCAAGAACGCGTTGCGCCGTATCTGCAGGAACTCTTTTTGGAGGAGATATTTCAGCATGTGGTCATTGACTATTTACCATTGACTATGTACCATTAACTATCATTCCAGCCTGACCTTGAACTTGGCGAGGGCAACGGTGAGGAGGACGGCCGTCATGGCCGAGAGGATGAGGACTTCGTTCAGGACTTCGTTGATGCCGACGCCCATGATCATCAGCTTGCGCATCGCCTGGATGTAGTAGCGGGGCGGGATGACGGCGGCTATCCACTGCAGGATGCGCGGCATCGATTCGATGGGGAAGAGCATCCCCGAGAGCATGACCACGGGCATCAGCAGCACCATGGCCGAGAGCAGCAGGGCCACGAGTTGCGTCTGGGCGATATTGGAGATGAGCAGGCCGAGGGACAATGCCAGCAGGATATAGATGACTGACACAAGGACGATCCACACCAACGAACCGGCCAAGGGTACGCCGAGCACGTAGTGCCCCATCAGCAGAATGACGATGAGGATGAAGAAAGCGAGCACGAGGTAGGGGATGGCTTTTGCCACGATGACCATCAGCGGCCGCACGGGCGAGACCAGTAGCACCTCCATCGTGCCCCGCTCCTTCTCGCGTACGATGGAGATGGAGGTCATCATGGCGCAGATGAGCATGAGCAGCATACCCATGATGGCCGGCACGAAGTTGTAGGCCGAACGCATCTGTGGGTTATAGAGGAGTTTGATAGAGACGGGTGCTGCGGCGGGCGACCCCGTTAGTATAGCCTGTGCATACGTGCTCCATTGCTGAGCCATGTTTGGGTCGGCACCGTCGACGGTGATATGCCATTGGTTCCCCTTCGGGTAAGGGGTGAGGCTGATGTCAGCCTTTTGATTGCGTATCAGTCGCTCGGCCTCCTCGGGTGTAGGCACGGTGGCGACGATGGTGAAGTACTCCGAGGTGGCCAGGCGTGTCATGGCGGCCTGTGTCTGCGGACTCATTCGTGAGGTAACCACCACCGTGCGCACGTTCTTCACGTCGTTGGTGATGGCGAAGCCGAAGATCAGCATCAGCACCACGGGCATCCCAAAGAGGATGAGCATCGTGCGACGGTCGCGCAGGATGTGGCGGGCTTCCTTGAGGATGAAGGAGAAGAAGGGGCTCATAGACTTTGTTTTTTCGTTCGGAATAAGTTATTAACCCTGTTTGTTAATGTGTTAATTTGTTAATGTGTTAACTTGTCCTCGTCGCCTGCCGTGCCAGATGGGTGAAGACGTGATCCATGTCAGGCTGTTGGAACTGCTGTTTCAGCTCATCGGGCGTGCCGATGGCTTTGATCTTGCCGTCCACCATGATGCTGATGCGGTCGCAGTACTCAGCCTCGTCCATGTAGTGCGTAGTCACGAAGACGGTGATGCCACGGGCAGCGGCTTCATAGATGAGTTCCCAGAACTGACGGCGCGTGGCTGGGTCGACGCCACCTGTCGGTTCGTCCAGGAACACGATGGCAGGCTCATGGAAGATGGATACGCTGAAGGCCAGCTTCTGCTTCCAGCCGAGGGGCAGCGAGCGCACGAGGTCGTTCTTATGGTCTTCGAACTTCAGGCGTTGCAGCACCTCGTCGGTCTTCTGCTTGATGTCGCTGTCCTTCATGCCATAGATACCTGCGAAGAGGCGTATGTTCTCGGCCACGGTCAGGTCCTCGTAGAGCGAGAAGCGTTGGCTCATGTAGCCGATGTGGCGTTTGATCTGTTCGTACTCCGTGCGGATGTCGAAGCCCGCCACCGTGCCCGTGCCGCTGGTGGGTTGGTTCAAGCCCGTCAGCACGTGCATCGCCGTGGTCTTGCCTGCGCCGTTAGCCCCGAGGAAGCCGAAGATCTCCCCTCTCCGCACCTCGAACGAGATGTCGTCAACAGCCCGGAAGCTGCCGAAAGCCTTGACGAGATGTTTCACTTCAATGGCATTCTCTTGTTCAGTATGTTGCGACTCAGTCGCAACATACGAAACGGAGGGCGCAGACGAGATGGGCCTTGCCGGGTTGAAAACCTCCGCGAACTGCTTCAGGATGTTCTCTGGTGTGTCGATGCCTTGCACCTTACCTTCGTGCAAGAAGGCGACGCGGTCGCAACGGCGTACCTCGTCGAGGTAGGGCGTAGAGGCTATAATCGTGATGCCCCTCTCGCGCAGCGTCCCCAGCATCTCCCACAGCTCCTTGCGCGATACGGGGTCGACGCCCGTCGTGGGCTCGTCCAGAAAGAGAACACTGGGCTGGTGCACGAGGGCACACGAGAGGGCTAACTTCTGCTTCATGCCGCCCGAGAGCGCACCGGCACGACGGTCCTTGAAGCGCTCAATATGCGAGTAGATGGCACGGATGCTGTCGTAGCCTGCCTCGACGGTGGTGCCGAACAGCGTAGCGAAGAACTGCAGGTTCTCCTCGACCGTCAAGTCTTGATAGAGCGAGAACTTACCCGGCATGTAGCCTACGCGCCGCCGCACTTGCTTCATCTCGCGCACGACATCGAAGCCGTCCACTGAGGCCGTGCCGGCATCGGGCAGTAGCAACGAGCAGAGGATGCGGAACATCGAGGTCTTGCCGGCGCCGTCAGGACCTATGAGTCCGAACACCTCGCCCCGGCGAACCGCAAACGAGACATCGTCCAAAGCCCGCACCTTGCCGTACGACTTCGACACGTGATTGACTTCTATTGCGTTCATTGCATCAGCCATTTCGTCACCTTTCACTTTTCAACTTTCAACTTTCACCTTTCAACTTTTCACCTTTCAACTTTCAACTTCACCTCTCCGTACATGCCAATCTTGATGTAGCCGTCGTTCTTGACAGCTATCTTAACGGCATAGACGAGGTCGGCACGCTCGTCGTCGGTGAGGATGGTCTTGGGTGTGAACTCCGAGCGCGAGGATATCCAGCTGATCTTGCCTTCGTAGCTGCGACGTTGGCCGTCGCCATAGTCGGCAAAGACCGTGACAGGCTGCCCGACCTTGATGTCCTGCAGCTGAGCCGAAGTGACGTAGGCACGTAGGAACATCTGACGTGTGTCGGCAATCTTGAAGAGCGGTTTGCCCGTAGCCACGAACTCGCCGCGTTCGGCATACTTCTCAAGGACGCTGCCGCTAATGGGCACTAAGATGTGGCACTTCTGCAGCTGGTCGCGCAGTTGGTTGGCTTGCACGTCGGTGGCCGCCTGCTGCGAGTTTAAGGTTGAAAGCTGAGCGTTGAAAGTCGAGAGCTGAGCTTCAAGTTGCCGTTCGAGCACCTTCACTTGGTTCGTTGCGTCGTCGAGCATCTTGGACGGCGCTGCTCCGTCGTCCACGAGCTCGCGGTAGCGCTGCTGTTCCTGTCGTGCCTTCTGCAACTGCTGGCGCGTGGCCGCTATCTGCTTCTGCGTGTCAGGCTTCTGGCTTTCGTAGACACGTTTGGTCGCATCCAGCTGCTGCAGCTTCAGCCACAGCTGTGTCGTGTCGATGAGTCCGACCTGTGTGCCAGCCTCCACCTCGTTGCCTTCCTCTATGTCGAAGGTCAGCACCGTGCCCGTCTGTTCGGCCGAGACCGTTGTCTCGGTAGCCTCGAACGTGCCGGTGGCATCGAACTCCTTCTCCTTGTTGCCGCAGGCGCTCATGATCAGCATCGCGCTTGCCAATACCAATATCTTCTTCATATTGTCTAATTGTTTGTTGTGAGCTTAAGCTTATGGATTTCTCTCAGCATCTCTATCTCGTGGATGCTCTTCTGCACCTGTGCCGCGTTCTCGGCGTTGATTTCCTTGACGAGTTCGTTCACGTCGATGATGCCGTGTGCGAGCTTCGACTCCGCTGAGCGGCGTACGGAGCGCCGCAGGTCGATAATCTCGTCATCATCGGCCATGAGACGGCGATAGCGTTGTATGTTCTCGTCTTCCTGCAGCCGTTCCAGTCGGTTGTTGAAGAGGAAGACGTCGCGGCTGGTCTCGGTCAGCTGTCGTTGCACTTGCAGCTTGGCCTTGTCCTGCTTGCGCGTGTAGAGGGCTCCGATATTCCACGTGAGGCGAGCGCCTATCATCCCGTTGAACGACCACCGGTGGTGCATCATATCTTCGAAGAGGTTGTAGCCGGGATAGCCATAGAAGCCGGAGGCGAAGAGGCTGAGCCGGGGCTTGAGTGCCGCATCGAGCGCACGCTCCTGTGCATCTGTCAGCCGTTGCTGTGCATCGAAGGCGAGGAGGGTGGGGTGGGAAGACCCACCCCCGACCACTCCCGTGAGGGAGGGGAGTGGCTGCGCGCCGCTTACGAGCGTAGCGAGGCTCTCCCCCTTACGGGGGAGCGGGGAGAGGGTCTTCACCTCTATCCCGCAGAACACGCTCAGCATCCTTGCCAGCGTCTGTCGTTGAGCCTCCAGGTCCGTCAGCCGTTGTGCGGCGCTGAGGCGCTCGGCACGCACGCTCTTGTAGTCGCCTTCGGCCGCTGTGCCATGGCGGAACATCGTCTGCAGCTTCTGCTCGTTGCCCTCCAGTAGCTTCTGCAGGTCGCGGTTGAGCCGGATCTGTTCGTCGGTGAGAAGGAGGGCGAAGTACATCTCGTTCACCCGCGCCCGCACATTATATATATTAGCCTCCGTCTCGGCCGTCTGCACATCGGCCTGCCTGCGGGCCACCTCCTTCTTGCTGCGTATGGCACCGCCGTCGTAGAGCGACTGCTGCACATCGATGCCGACGCGGTACTGGTCCTTTCTCAGGCCTTTCAGGTCTACGCCCATCTGGTTCATCAGCGCGCGCATCTCCGACGGCCACGATGTGACGTCACTCTGGTAGGTGGCTTGTGCCGAGGCCGAGACCTGCGGCAGCCAGCCTTTTTGGATGTTGGCCACGGTGAGGTCTGCGGTCTGGCGGATGAGGTCGTACTGGCGGATGAGCGGGTAGTTGCGCTCGGCTGCCTGCTGGCACTCTTCGAGCGTCTGCGCTGCGGCCGTTGCTCCCCAGGACAATAGGAGTAGGAATAGATAACGTAACTTCATGCCTTCATTGTTTTGGATTTCGGTGCAAAGATACGCCCTTCTGTTCCCTCATACGCTATCTTTTTCCACTCTTCTGTGTCCTTTTTGTAGGAAAATGCTCGTTCAGGCATACGATTTGGCAAGAAATGCTTACCTTTGCGTCGGAATAAGACGTATAGCGTATGACAAAAAGACCACAGCTATTGAGCTACAGCATGACGCGCCGCTTCCTGGAGGAGACGTCGTCAACGGGCATTAGGCAATACTTCCTGAACAAGGAGCTGGGTGTCATCCACGGCACGGCCCTTCCCTTTCAGGCCCTGAAGCTCATCGATGCCCCTATCAGCATCAGTGACTATCGGATTGGTCTGGTCGTGCAAGGTGAGGTGCGTTCCATCGTCAACCTCACCGAGCGTCGTGTGCAGGCCGGTGACATCATCATCCTTGGTCCGGGCACCATTGTGCAGCCTTTGTCTATCTCGCCGGACCTGCGCATCAAAGGCATGGTCATCCTGCCCGATTTCCCTTTGCCCTTCTCGCCTAACGACCTTCCCGCCTTCAATGGGCGTCAGTCGTTCCTGCTGTTGCACCCCACCGAGGCCGATGTAGCCATAGCCCATCAGCTGTTGGATGCGATATGGAACATCGTGTGCCTGAGCTACGACGCCAAGGTCGTCGGCGGCCTCGTCGCTGCTGTCTTTCAGCATTGGAACGCTATCTTTGCCAAGGCGAACGCCGCCAGCAGTCCTTCGGCCACCCGCGAGCAGGCTATCCTGGAGCAGTTCATCCGCCTCGTGAACCAATACGCTACGCGTGAACATCAGATCCATTTCTATGCCGACCGCCTCTGCCTCACCGACCGTTACCTCGGCACCGTCGTCCATCAGGCCAGCGGCGTCACTGCCAAGGAATGGATCGACCGTGCCCTCGTCATGGCCATCAAGGTGAAGCTGCTCCACACCGACCTTACGCTGAAGCAGATAGCCGACGAGATGGCCTTCCCCAACCCCTCGTTCTTCAGCAAGTTCTTCCGCAGGATGACAGGACAGACGCCCTTGGATTATCGCGGTTCCAGCGGTTCGCCCTCGTAGTAGCGCACCATCATCTCCTTCACGCCTACCATCAGGCGGCTCTGCAACAGCGAGGCGCGGCTCTGCAGGAGCGTAGTGGCCGAGGCCTGCAGGTCGACGGGCGAGGCCAGAC
>CAMVFC010000114.1 GCA_947166655.1 uncultured Prevotellaceae bacterium | reverse complement strand
GGTAATGTAGTGGGGTGTGGTAGGTGTGGTAGTCCCCCGCTTTTTTGGTCGAAAACGTACAAAAATGCTCCGTTACGACGTAAAAAAAGCGACAAAATCCCGCATTTTGAGCACAAAATCCCCGCTCTTCGCTACAAAATCGACATTAACGGATGTGCGAATTGACGAATTGACTGATTAGCAGAAGTTTATCTTCTTTACTTTTTCGACCACACCGATTTCAGGACTCTCCCCCGAACGAGTCCAGGGGGGGAGAGTCCGTAATCTTTTTAATCTGCATCTGTGGTTCTTTGAAAAGCCGAAACTTGAATTATTTCATAGTTTGAGTAAGTTAAGGTTGAAATTGTAGAGTTGATGATTTTTCTGTTTTTTGTAAAAGGACAGCGGCCCGTCTATGAAGATAGGCCGTTTTATCTCGAAAATCATGGCCGAGAAGCCCGGAAACAGCAAGCGATGCAAATGACTAACGGGAACAGTAAGTATGTAAACACAAATAGTCATCTGTATTCTCTCACACGAATATCCACGAAAGGGCACGTGAATCCACACCATAAATAATTAATTGACAATTACATGGAACCATTCGTGGACATTCACGTAAAAAAGAAATGTATTCAAATAATTTTGTTTAGCTACTTATTTGAGTCGACTCTTGAAGTGTCAAGCGTCGCAAGCGCCAAGCGGACGACGCATTTTTTTATGACGAGCGACGAATGACGAATAAGGGTTACTTGTGATCGCTGTGTGGACTTCAACAGCTGGTGGTAATTATTATTCGTCACTCGTCATTCATCATTCATCATTCTTGATGGGCCAAGCGCCTCTCATTACAACTTTTAACGCGTGAACGACCCGTATTTTCGGAATAATGTTGTACCTTTGCCGCCGATATGAAGACACTAGAGACTATTTTCGCAGCTAAGTTGCTGCAAGTGAAAGCTATCAAGTTGCAGCCCCAGAATCCATTCACGTGGGCATCGGGCTGGAAATCCCCCTTCTATTGCGATAACCGCAAGACGCTCTCCTACCCCGAGCTACGCTCCTTCGTCAAGCTGGAGACGGCACGTATCATCCTGGAACGCTGGCCCGAGGCCGAGGCTGTGGCCGGTGTCGCCACGGGAGCCATCCCTCAAGGAGCGCTGGTAGCCGACGCGCTGGGCAAGCCTTTTGTCTATGTTCGCTCCAAGCCCAAAGACCACGGATTGGAGAACCTCATCGAGGGCGAACTGCGACCTGGCATGAAGGTGGTGGTGGTGGAGGACTTGATTTCCACCGGCGGCAGCTCGCTGAAAGCTGTGGAAGCCATCCGGCAGAATGCCTGCGAGGTGGTAGGCATGGTGGCTGCTTACACCTATGGTTTCGATGTCGCCAATAAAGCTTTCAAAGAGGCCGGTGTGGAACTGGTCACGCTGACCAACTACGAGGCTGTCGTCGCCGAAGCGCTGCGCATCGGATATATCAAAGAAGCCGACGTGGAGGTGCTCAACAGATGGAGGCGCGACCCGGCACGATGGGGTATTTGACTGTTGAAAGATTGAAACGTTGAAAGATTGAAACGTCGAATCATCCTTCAACTTTTCCAAGTATCTCCATTAAACTTTAAACTTCAACCCTAAACATATTATTAAGGTGACAAAATTTGAAAGCAATATAAAGCAGGTGAATTCGCCGCAAGCGGCTGTCTATAACCGTCTTTCGGACCTGACCAACCTGGAGGTGCTGCGGGAACGTATCAACGACCCAGCTTTCGTGGAGGCACTCAAGGCTTCAGGACAGGTGCCGGAAGACAAACTGGAACAGCTGAGCGACATGGCGAAGAATATCGAGTTGACACCAGACACCATAACTCTTCCCGGCTCACCCATCGGCAATGTGACGCTCCGCATCGTGGAACGCGACGAGCCGAAATGCATCAAATTCGAGGTGCAGAACGCGCCTATCGCCGGCAACCTATGGATTCAGATCTTGCCCACATCGCCCTATGAGAGTAAGATGAAATGCACCATCGGCGCCGAACTGAACTTCCTCATGAAGCAGATGGCCAAGAAACCGCTGCAGGAAGGCGTCGAGAAACTGGCCGACATGCTGGCCATGATACCCTATGGCTACTAAACTTTGGCAAAAGAGTTTTGTCCCCACCGACGAGATTGACCGCTTCACCGTGGGGCGCGACCGCGAGCTGGACGTGTTGCTAGCGGAGAGTGACGTGCTGGGTTCGCTGGCACACACGCAGATGTTAGAGCACATCGGACTGCTCACGTCCGACGAGCTAACAGCCATCCACCGCGAGTTACGCAGCATCCTCGCAGACATCCGACAAGGGTGTTTCAAGATAGAAGACGATGTGGAGGACGTGCACTCCGAAGTGGAACTGCTGCTCACCCGCCGTCTGGGCGACGTGGGCAAGAAGATACACAGCGGACGCTCGCGCAACGACCAGGTGCTCGTGGACCTCAAGCTATGGACACGGCGGCAGCTGCGCGACATCGTAGAACTCGTCAAGACGCTGGCAGACACGCTGCTGGCGCAGAGCGAAGCCTACAAAGACATCCTCATGCCGGGCTACACGCACCTGCAGGTGGCCATGCCATCGAGTTTCGGACTCTGGCTGGGCGCGTACGCCGAGAGTCTGGCAGACGACATGCTCTTCCTGCAGGCGGCCTACCGCATGGTGAACCGCAACCCGCTGGGGTCGGCTGCCGGCTACGGCTCATCCTTCCCCATCGACCGGCAGATGACGACTGCGCTCTTGGGATTCGAGTCGATGAACTACAACGTCGTCTACGCACAGATGGGCCGAGGCAAGACCGAGCGCAACGTGGCTTTCGCCCTCGCCACCGTCGCCGGAACGATGGCCAAGCTGGCCTTCGATGCCTGCCTGTTCAACTCGCAGAACTTCGCCTTCCTGAAACTGCCAGACGACTGCACCACGGGCAGCAGCATCATGCCTCACAAGAAGAACCCCGACGTCTTCGAACTGATTCGCGCCAAGTGCAACAAACTGCAGGCACTGCCACAGCAGGTGACGCTCATCATGAACAACCTGCCCAGCGGCTATTTCCGCGACCTGCAGATTATCAAAGAGGTGTTCCTGCCTGCATTCGAGGAGATGAAAGACTGCCTTCGCATGACCAATTATATCATCGAACGCATACAGCCCAACCGACAGATTCTTGACGACACGCGCTACGACTTGATGTTCTCCGTGGAGGAGGTCAACCGACGCGCAGCCGACGGCGTGCCCTTCCGCGACGCCTACCGGCAGGTGGGACTGGAGATCGAGGCCGGAGCCTTCCGACCCCAAAAGGAGATACACCACACCCACGCCGGGAGCATCGGCAACCTCTGCAACAGCGAGATTGCCGAGCGACTGAACCAACTGCTTCAGGGCTTCCCCTTCCAACAGGTAGAAGACGCAGAAAAGAAACTCTGCGAAGGGTGAAAGGAACGAAGAATGAAGAATAAAACCAAGACAGGCAGCGGGCAAACTGCAAAAAACGCCCCTCTCTTGAGGAAGGGGGTGGGGATGGGCATCCTCCCCCTCCTCTTCATCCTGCAACTCCTTCTCGCCTGCTCCAAAGCGGAGGACCTCTACACGTCGCGGCCCGTCTACTTCGTCTGCACGAACACCAACACCGTGCCGCAGCTGAATATTGCGCTGAACAGCCCCGGAGAGTTCTGCGCCATCACCGTGGACGCCAGCCACTTCATCTACACCAGCCCCACAGGCAGCACACCGACCAACCGCACGGCCCTGCAGAACTATCAGAACTTCCGACTCGGCCTGGCGGGACTCATCGTGGGACTGCCAAACATCCCGGAACCGGGAGCCGACCTGCCGCGCGTCGTGTGCTACGACCTCGCATGTCCCAACTGCTACGAGAACCTCACCATCGCCAAGGCACTCACCCTCATAGAGGCCGGACGAGCACACTGCGGACGCTGCAGCCGGACCTACGACCTCAACAACCTGGGTATCGTAGCCACAGGAACGGCAGGAAGATCACTCTACCGCTACCGTGTCAGCTTTGCTCCCAACACCCTGCAAGTCGTCAATCAATAAACAATACATCTACATAACAAAACGACCAGCCGTTATGAAAATCATCAATTTCGCCGAGCAGAACTCTGTCATCAACCAGTACATGGCAGAACTGCGCGACAAAAGCTACCAGAAGAACCGCCTGCTCTTCCGAAACAACATTCAGCGCATAGGCGAGATGATGGCTTACGAGCTCTCAAAGGTCCTGGAATACAAGCCCAAGACGGTGACTACGCCCCTCGGCACCATCGACATCAACCTGCCCAAGGACGACCTGCTCATCGCCACCGTGCTGCGTGCAGGACTGCCCTTCCACGAAGGCTACCTGCACGTGTTCGACAAGGCGGCCAACGGGTTCGTCTCGGCCTACCGCATGTACACCAACCGCGAACACACCGAAGTGGGCATACACACCGAGTACATGGCGGCACCCTCATCGAAAGGAAAGACACTCGTCATCGTCGACCCCATGCTCGCCACTGGAGGATCGATGGCCGCCAGCTACGAGGCACTTGTCAAGACGGGAACGCCCAGACACGTGCACATCGCATGCGTCATAGCCACACCCGAGGGCCTCGAGGTTCTAAGACAGACACTCCCCGACGACGCCACTGTATGGTGCGCTGCCATCGATCCGGGAATGAACGCCAACAAGTACATCGTACCGGGCTTCGGCGATGCAGGAGACCTCTGCTACGGAGAGAAACTCTGAACAGCTGAAAGCGAGAGCCATCACGCTCGCTTGAATAGTCGAGGCGCGACAAAAGGCACGCAAGACGAAAGAAGCGGAAAGATCTCTCATTCTACGCAAAACACTAAAACATCAAACTCTAAAAACAAGGAATATGGCAAAAAAAGCTCTGCTGATGATCCTCGACGGATGGGGAATCGGCAACAAAGGAAAAGGCGACGTCATCGCACAGACGCCCACGCCCTACATGGATTATCTCAACGCCACCTACCCCCACAGCCAGCTCCTGGCATGTGGCGAGAACGTAGGCCTGCCCGACGGACAGATGGGCAACTCCGAGGTCGGACACCTCAACATCGGCGGCGGACGAATCGTCTATCAGGACCTCGTCAAGATCAACCGAGCCTGCAAGGACGGAAGCATCATGCAGAACCCCGAGGTGAAAAACGCTTTCGAGTACGCCGTGCGCGAGGGAAAGGCCGTTCACTTCATGGGACTCACCAGCAACGGCGGCGTGCACAGCTCGCTCGATCACCTCTTCAAGCTCTGTGACATCGCACAGGAATATAAAGTCCGCGAAACCTATGTACACTGCTTCATGGACGGACGCGACACCGACCCGCACTCCGGCGTAGGATTCATCCGCCAACTCACAGAAAAGTGCCAGCAGACAGGAGCGCACATCGCCAGCATCGTCGGACGATTCTACGCCATGGACCGCGACAAACGTTGGGAACGCGTCAAGACTGCCTACGACCTCCTCATCAGCGGCGAAGGATACCAGGCCAAGGACATGGTGGAAGCCATGGAACTGAGCTACGCCGACGGCGTCACCGACGAGTTCATCAAGCCCATCAACAACGCCAACATCGACGGTACCATCAAGGAGGGAGACGTCATCATCTTCTTCAACTACCGCAACGACCGAGCCAAAGAACTCACCATCGTACTCACACAGCAGGATATGCCCGAGCAGGGAATGCACACCATACCCGGACTTCAGTACTACTGCATGACGCCCTACGACGCCAGCTTCAAGGGCGTGCACATCCTCTTCCCGAAGGAGAACGTCGACTACACCCTCGGTGAATACATCAGCCGCAAGGGACTCAAGCAGCTGCACACCGCAGAGACTGAAAAATACGCACACGTCACCTTCTTCTTCAACGGCGGACGAGAACAACCCTACGAGGGAGAAGACCGAATCCTCGTCGCATCACCCAAAGTAGCCACCTACGACCTCAAGCCCGAAATGAGCGCCTTCGAGGTCAAGGACAAGCTCGTCGCTGCCATACGCGAGGACAAGTACGACTTCATCGTCGTCAACTTCGCCAACGGAGACATGGTCGGGCACACAGGCATCTACGAAGCCATCGAAAAGGCCGTCGTCGCCGTCGACCAGTGCGTCAATGAGGTCGTAGAGGCCGCCAAAGCCACAGGAGACTACGAGGTCATCATCATCGCTGACCACGGAAACGCCGACAACGCCATCAACCCCGACGGCACACCCAACACCGCCCACTCACTCAACCCCGTACCCTTCATCTACATCACCGAGAACAAGAAGGCACAGGTCGAGGACGGTATCCTCGCAGACGTCGCACCCAGCATACTCCACATCATGGGACTCGAACAACCCAAGGAGATGACCGGCCGCTGCCTCATCAAAGACTGACACTACGACGCAAGCAGAACTGCGCCAGCACCTCCTGTTTTGTAAGTTCTGCCTTGCAAAAGCGCATACGAATCAAAAAAGTTGACGCTTCGGAGCGATTTTTTAGTGCTTTCCTTTCCCCAAGTCGGAAGAAAGCACTAATTTTGTACCGCTAAACACTAGCATCCTATAAGTTTAACCATTAAATACATTTACACCCATGGCAAAGTTTGACGCCTCCATTTTGGAGAAGTATGGCATCAAGGGCAGCACCGTGATCGCCTACAACCCCTCTTACGAGTTCCTGTTCAAAGAGGAAACTAAAGCTGGTCTGGAAGGCTTCGAAGTCGGAAAGGAAACCGAACTCGGCGCCGTCAACGTGATGACCGGCATCTTTACCGGACGCTCACCCAAAGACAAGTACATCGTCGACGACGCACAGAGCCACGACAAAGTATGGTGGACATCCGAGGCCTACAAGAACGACAACCATCCCATGAGCGAAGACGTTTGGGCACAGGTCAAGGACATCGCCACACGCGAACTCTCTGGCAAGAAGCTCTATGTCGTAGACGCTTTCTGCGGAGCCAACGAGGCCACACACCTCGCCGTACGATTCATCCTCGAAGTAGCATGGCAGGCACACTTCATCAAGAACATGTTCATCCAGCCCACCGAGGAAGAACTCGAGAAGTTCGAACCCAACTTCGTCATCTACAACGCATCCAAGGCTAAGGTCGAAAACTACAAGGAACTCGGACTCAACAGCGAGACCTGCGTAGCATTCAACACCACCAGCCGCGAGCAGGTCATCATCAACACCTGGTACGGAGGCGAGATGAAGAAGGGCATGTTCTCCATGCAGAACTACTACCTACCCCTCCAGGGCATCGCGTCCATGCACTGCTCCGCCAACACCGACATGGAAGGCAAGAACACAGCCATCTTCTTCGGACTCTCCGGAACAGGAAAGACCACCCTCTCCACCGACCCCAAGCGCCTCCTCATCGGCGACGACGAGCACGGATGGGACGACGAGGGCGTCTTCAACCTCGAAGGCGGATGCTACGCTAAAGTCATCAACCTCAGCAAGGAGAACGAGCCCGACATCTACGGAGCCATCAAGCGCAACGCACTCCTCGAGAACGTCACCGTGGCCGAGGACGGCAAGATCGACTTCGCTGACAAGAGCGTCACTGAGAACACACGCGTCAGCTACCCCATCGAGCACATCGAGAAAATCGTAAAGAAGGTCAACGGCAAGAGCGCTGGTCCCGACGCTAAGAACGTCATCTTCCTCAGCGCTGACGCCTTCGGCGTGCTGCCTCCCGTCAGCATCCTGACACCCGAGCAGACCAAGTACTACTTCCTCAGCGGATTCACCGCTAAGCTCGCAGGTACAGAGCGAGGCATCACAGAGCCCACGCCCACCTTCAGCGCATGCTTCGGACAGGCATTCCTCGAACTCCACCCCACCAAGTACGCAGAGGAACTCGTCAAGAAGATGGAGAAGAGCGGCGCTAAAGCCTACCTCGTCAACACCGGATGGAACGGAACAGGCAAGCGAATCAGCATCCCCGACACACGCGGCATCATCGACGCTATCCTCGACGGAAGCATCCTCAAGGCCGAGACCAAGAAGATTCCTTACTTCGACTTCGAGGTGCCCACAGCTCTGCCCAACGTGAACCCCGCCATCCTCGACCCGCGCGACACATACGCCAACGCCAGCGAGTGGGAAGAGAAGGCCAAGGACCTCGCCGCACGCTTCATCAAGAACTTCGGCAAGTACACCACCAACGAAGCCGGTAAGGCACTCGTTGCTGCTGGTCCGAAACTCTAAATCCAACCACGGATTCAAACCAAAGGGTGTGTCTGAACCACAGGCACACCCTTTCTTTATAACCACACAACCACCTCCCTCGACACCCCTCACCCACCGACCCTAACGCCCTCCACGCCCTTCATTGACGCCAACTTTACTCCTTTATCTACATGTATTTACGACAAAAAAGGTAGTGGGGGGGGATAGCCCTGATAAAAGAAATCTATATCCCTTAGTGCTTTTCCCGCCAGCGTTCAGCACAAAAGTGTTAAGGGTTTCGACCGAAACTGCCAAGAGTTTTCACGAAAAGTCTTAAGGGTTTCGAGCAAAAGTGCCAAG
>CAMVFC010000113.1 GCA_947166655.1 uncultured Prevotellaceae bacterium | reverse complement strand
TTCGAGACGCAGTCGCAGCCGGGCAAGGACGACAACACTCCTCCGGGCCTCGATGATGGAGAATGAGAACATTCGACCGTAGAAAAATAAAACAGGAAAAGCGAAAACCGGTAAAAGGATTATAGGAAACTGCCGATAGCGCAGTCGTCAGCCGGAAAAAGAATAATAAGAAAACGAAACGACTGAAGTAAATAATTAGGAAAACAAGATGAGAACATTTTATAGTATTCTGTGTATGCTGCTGGCCGTCGCCGTCTTCGGACAGTCGAAAGCCGATATGAGGAAGATCGAGGACATTAAGCAGAAAAGCAGTCTGTACGTCATCGGCGAAGGCTACGCCCCGGACCAGGAGGTGGCCGACCAGACGGCTATCAGCCAGTTGCTCACCAACATCTCTGCCAATGTCGAGGCCGACATCAACCTCGTCATGAACCAAGAGCAGTTTGGCGAAGACAACAGCAGCACGGCTGCCGAGGCCCGCAACCGCACACGCATCAAGGCTTATGGCAAGATCGTAGGCAGCAACAGCATCACAGTGCGGCAGAAAGACGGCACCTTCTACGTCTTCCGCTATCTGGAACGTGCCAAGCTCACGGAGATGTACAAGAAGCGTGAGGCCAAGGCCACCAACATCTGTTTCGATGCAGACAAGAACCTTCTCAAGGGACAGATAGGCTTTGCACTGAAGAACTACTACTGGAGTCTGTGTCTGCTGCGCAGCATTCCCAACGGCGACGAGGTGGAGTACCACGAAGAGGGCCGCATGCAGAAGTATATCATCCGCCAGATGAACCACATCCTTCAGAACATCAAGACGCAGGTGGGCGACCAGCAGGGCGACAAGGTGAAGCTGCTCTTCACCTACGAGGGAAAGAACATTCAGGACGCCTTCGGCTTTATCTTCTACAACGGCAAGATCGCTAACTACTACACGGCCAAGGACGGCGTCGCACAGATCAAGATTCCTGCCTCGAACACTTCAGATCAGATTCACCTTAAGTATGACTACGAGTACTCCGAGGCCGCCAATGCCGACGAAGAGGTGTCTATGGCTGTGAATATGTACAATGGCAAGATCCTCGCCGGCGCCGACAATTACATCCCGCGCGGCAGCAAGAAAGAGGTCAAACAGGTTGCCGCACAGATCGCACAGGTGGTGGACGATGAGACCAACGCCGTACACAACTCCTTGGAGAAGAAGGAGAAGAAGACCTATGCCAATATCGTCTTCGAGGTGGTCGACGCCATCCAAAAGAAGAATTACAGCAGCGTGCGGCAGTACTTCACGCCGGGCGGTTACGGGATGCTCGATACGCTGATGACGCGCTACGGCAGCGTCTCCGTCGTCGCCATGCCCGAGTTGCAGTGCTATCCCATGCTCGACAAGATCGTCTGCCGCAGCGTGCCCATGCAGTTCACCTTCCGTGGCGGGCGTAAGTCGTTCCGCGAGGACGTCACCTTCACTTTCAACAAGGACGAGAAGATCGAGAGTCTCGCCTTCAGCCTGGGCAAGCAGGCGCGCGACGACATCTTCCAAAAGAACGTGATGGGCGTCTGGAGCGACAGCGTGTGCATGGTCATTGCCACGTTCCTGGAGAACTATAAGACGGCTTTTGCCCTCAAGCGCAAGGATTACATCCAGAGCATCTTCTCCGACGATGCCGTCATCATCACGGGCCACGTCGTCCGCAACGCTGGTCGGAAGCTGGACTCCAATTCCAAGCGCCTGGGCGAGTTCATCGAGTACACCCGCCAGAGCAAGGGTGAATACCTTGAAAAGCTCTCCGGCACCTTCGGCAGCAACGAATATATCAACATCAACTTCACCGACAGTGAGGTGAAGCGTTCCAGCAAGGGCGACAAGTATGGCATCAATATCAAGCAGGAGTACTTCTCGTCCACCTATGGCGACACGGGCTACCTCTTCCTCTATGTCGACTTCGAGGACCCTGAGAATCCGCTGATTTACTTCCGTTCCTGGCAGCCGGAGAAAGACCCCAACGGCCGTGTCGTCGGTCTGCGCGATATGCGCGACCTGGGTCTGTAGGCCCTTTCTGGCAGGATGAAGACCCGTGGGTGGCTTGCTGCAGACTTCGCGCCTGCCGGCCACTGCGGTCTTGCGGCTTTCGCAGTTGCGCCAGCCGCCCTCCTCTATAGGTTCGTTCTTACTGCTCTCGGAGCGGCAACCGCCGCCCCAATGGCTTAAACCTTCAGGCTCTTGGAGCGGCAACCGCCGCTCCAATGGCTTAAACCTTCAGGCTCTTGGAGCCGCAACAGCCGCCCCAATGGCTTAAACCTTCAAACTCTCGGAGCGGCGTCTGTCGGCCCAATAGCTTAAGCATAAAAAACTTGGAGCGGCAATCGCCGCCCCAATAGATTAAACCTTCGAGCTCTCGGAGCCGCGTCAGCCGCCGCCCCCGTCATTCATCCTTAGCGCTTTTGGAGCCGCACCAGCTGCCATGTCCGCGCTACGTCGGCCACGAGCAGCACGGGAGATGTCAGAACGATGATCCACAGCCATTCCTTCAGCGAGAGCGGCGCCACGTTGAACATCTCGTACGCCAGGTTGACAATAAGCACTTGCCCCAGCAAGATGACGCCGACGATGAACAAGAATCCACGACTGAAAGCCTTTTCGGTCGTGGCTTTCTTTTGTCTGCCGCCGAGGTCCGCCAGCAAGCTGCGCGACGTGCGGAAGTAGCGCGCATTGAACAGGTTCCAGAACTGCAGCATCACGAACGACGTGAAGAAGAGTCCCAGCTCGTGTGGCGTCAGTCTCTGTCCGCTGGAGTGCAGATACATCCACAGCGCCACCAGCACCACGAACAGCAAGAGTCCGACGCTGACGATGCGTATCGCCATGGCACGGTTGATGATGTGGCTCTGCGGCGCCCTCGGAGGCTCCTGCATCACCGTGGGGTCGGGCGGCAGCGAGCTGAGTGCCATGGCGGCGAAGGTGTCCATGATGAGGTTCACCCACAGCATCTGCGTCACCGTGAGCGGCGACTCCAGTCCGGTGAAGGCTCCGAAGAGGACGATCAGGCAAGCCGAGATGTTGATGGTCATCTGGAAGAGCAGGAAGCGCTGTATGTTGCGGTAGAGCGATCGTCCCCAGAGAATCGCCTTGTTGATACTGACGAACGAGTTGTCGATGATGGTGATGTCCGATGCCTCCTTGGCGCGTGCCGTGCCGTCGCCCATGGACAGCCCCACTTGCGCTTTCTTCAGGGCCAGGGCATCGTTGGTGCCGTCGCCCGTCACGCTGACCACTTCGCCCATCTCCTGCAGCAGCGTCACCAGGCGCAGCTTGTCCGTGGGTCGTGCGCGTGAGAGCACTTTCAGCGTTGGCAGCACGTCGCGTTTCAGCGCTTCGTCCGTCATGGCGGCAAACTCCGTTCCCGTCAGCAGCTGTTCCTCCTCGTCGGCCGTCATGATTCCCGTCTCGCGAGCGATCTCGTTGGCCGTGAGTGCCACGTCGCCCGTCACCATAATCACGCGTACGCCCGCCTGCTGACAGGTCGCGATGGCTGCGGGCACGTCGGCCCGTACCGGGTCGGCCATCCCCACGAATCCCGTGAAGACGAGCGGTCCCTCGTCCGTCTGCAGGGCGAATCCCAGTGTGCGTCGGCCCATTCGTTGCAGCCGTGTCAGTGCCGTCTCCACCTCCTGTCGGGAGTGTCCCGCCTGGATCTCGTCGCACATGTCCATCACGATTTCCGGCGCCCCCTTGACAAAGCGGTAGCGGTGGCCGCCGATGCGGTCGCGGCAGCGCGTCATCATGTATTTCGTCTCCGGCGTGAAGCCCTGCTGTTCCTCTATGGTCATGCGTTCGCGCAGGGCCGCATAGTCCTCGTTGCCCTGCAGCTCCAGCCATTCCAGCAGCGCTGCCTCCGTGGGGTTGCCCACGGCGTGCGTGGTTCCGTCGGCGCCGCGTGTCCGTTCGGCTGTCGAGTTCGCTGCGATGCCGAGTGCCGTCTCTTCGTTTGCGCTGAAGAATGTCGCCTCGGTCACCGTCAGTCTGTTCTGCGTCAGCGTGCCCGTCTTGTCCGTGCAGATGACGGTGGCGGCGCCCATTGTCTCGCAGGCGTGCAGGCGTCGCACCAGGTTGTTCTCCTTCAGCATCTTGCGCATACTCAGTGCCAGGCTGATGGTCACGCTCATCGGCAGCCCCTCAGGCACGGCCACCACGATGAGCGTCACGGCGATGAGCACGCTGTCCAGCGTGAATTCCGTCAGCGCCAGCCAGTCCGTGTTGTTGCCCGCGTTGCCGTCCATGAAGAGGTAGTACAGCAGTCGTCCCGCCACGATGAGGGCCGCCACGAGGTAGCTGGCGCGTGTGATCCATTGGCTCAGCTGGTCCAGCTGCCGGTTCAGCGGTGTCTTCACCTCTGTCTCCTGCCGCAGCTGCATGGCGCCGCGTCCCTCTTCGGTGTCGACGCCGACGGCCGTGATGCGGCACAGCGCCGTTCCCTCGATGACCGTGCTGCCGCGCAGCAGCACGTCGTGTGGGTACGCCTCTTCGGTGGGTTGCGCCTCGGGCCCCACGAACTTCGCCGTGAACATCTCGCCCGTGAAGGCACTCTCGTCCACGTGCAGCGCCTGCGCCTCCAGCAGCAGCGCGTCGGCCGGCACCTCGTCGCCGTTCTCCAGCCGCACCACATCGCCCACGCAGACGTCGCGCTTGGCGATGAGCAGCGTCTGCGGACGTGCCGTGCCCGCCACGTGGCGCAGCACTTTCACCGGTCGCTCGTCCTTCTTGCGGTTCAGTACGCGGAACTCCCGCTCGGCCCTCACCTCGAAAAGGAAGCCCACGCCCGTGGCCAGCAGCAGCGCTGCCAGCACGCCTGCCGGTTCGAGCAGTGTGCTCATGCTCTTGCCGGTGTACATGATCTCGTACACTGATACGGCTACCGAGAAGATGAACACCACCAGCAGCACCACCATCAGCGGGTCCTCGAACTTGCGGAGGAAGCCTCGCCACAGTGGTTCGCGCTCGGGTGGCGATATGCGGTTGCGGCCTTTTCCCGCCGCCACTTGTTCGGACCCCTCGGTGAGGCAGTCCCAATGTCTTACGTCTTCGTTCATCGTTGTTTCTTTTGCCAGCCCCTCTTCGCGGCCCTGTCGCCGCCCTTCGTCCGCGGGCGGGGATGACCTGCTGAGGGTTTTATCGCCGCAAAGATACAACCTTTATTGAAAACATCCGTGCTTTTTGCCTCAGTTTTTGCAGCGCATGCCCATCCTCTGCCGCCGTCGCGCAGGGCTGAGGGCCTTGCCGCCCTGTGCAGGACGCCTGAGCAGAGGCCCATCCGTGGGGGCGAAGCTGGCGGCGCGCGTGGACACGTCATGGGCCGTGGCCGGCGGAAAGCGTCGTTCCCGGCAGGCCCTTCCCTCCTGCACTCCCTGCCGTTTCCTCCACCCCATCCGTCCGTTTTCCGGCGTCCTTTTCCGGCCCTCGGCAAAAGTTCAAAGGGTTTTCAGAAAAAGTGCCGAGAGTTTTCGGCAAAAGTGCCAAGAGTTTTCATCAAAACTCCCAAGAGTTTTCGGCAAAAGTGTCAAGGGTTTCGGCGAGAAATCGCCCGTTTTTTCGGATAACCCTCAGCGCTTCCGGCCGCGCCCCCAAGCGAGGGAACGAAAAAGCCCCTCGACTCTCGGCCGCAAGCTCAGTGGCTGCCAAGAAAAACCCTCGACTTCCTCCCGCAAGCTTAGGGCCAGCAAAGAAAAACCCTCAGCGCTTCCGTGTGAAAGCGTCGAGGGTTCAGTATCGGAACTCAGGCAGCGGACATCGTGCCCTGCGGCCTGAGATAGCGGTTGGCGAGCGGGTTTAGAGGCCGAGCTTCTTCTTGGCAGCGGCGGCAGCGTCGTCGATAGCCTTGTTGGCAGCGTCGCGACCTTCCTGCACCTTAGCGTCAGCAGCAGCCTTGGCGGCAGCGGCCTGTGCCTCAGCGGCAGCCTTGGCAGCATCCACCTGAGCCTTGGCAGCGTCCTCGACAGCCTGCTTGGCATCGCTCACGGCGGTGGCAGCGGCGTCCTTGGCAGCCTCAGCCTGGTCAGCAGCGAGACCGGCAGCAGCGTCGGCGGCAGCCTGTGCGGCCTCAGCGCTGTTGGTGGGCAGGGCGGCGACGGCAGAGATGGCCTCGGAGAGGGTAGCGGAAGCGCCGATTTCCTTCAGCTTGTCGGCGTTGTTGTCGATGAACTTGCTGATGATGCCGGCGTAGGTCTGTGCGGCTTCGTTGTCGCCCTTGGCGATGAACTCAGCGACTTTCTCGGAGACGGTCTGCCCGATGGCCTTGATTTGCTCGGCATCGGCGTTCTTAATCTGCTCCTGCAGCAGGGTTACGACCTGCTCGGCAGCGGCTTTGGGGTCTGATGCGATGGCATCGGGGTCAGAGGTTGTCTTGCTTCCGCAGGAAGCGAATGCCACTGCAACGGCTGCAATGGCGATGGCAAAGAACTTTTTCATTTTTGCTTTCTCTTTTTTAATGTGGTTAATAAATGAGGTTGATTTTGCGTGGCAAATATAGGAAGAAAGTTGCAACGGCGTATGCCTCACGCTGTTTTTTCTGACGAAAAGTTCGCTCTTTTTGATGAAAAAGGTCAATTCGGCGAAAAGAAACCACCTTCTTCGAGCGTGGTTCAGAGTTTTTATCTATCTTTGCGGCCGTAAAACAGATGAACACGCGCCTGAAGAACATACTTTTCGTGGTCGGTCTGGCCTCGGTGGTAGTGATGCTGCTGACATTCGATGTCAGCTGGCAGACGCTGTGGACCGACCTCTGCCATGCGGGCTACTGGCTGGTGGCCATCCTGCTGCTGTGGGTGGTGCTGTACGTGATGAACACGCTGACGTGGCGCATCATCCTCGGCGAGACGGGCCCTGTTCCGCTGAGCTTCCTGCGGCTGATGAAGGTCACCGTGTCGGGCTTTGCTCTGAACTCAGCCACGCCCATCGGCCTGCTGGGCGGCGAACCCTACAAGGTGATGGAGCTGACGCCCGTCGTGGGCGTGCAGCGCGCCACATCGTCCGTGCTGCTGTTCGCGATGATGCATATCTTTGCGCACTTCTGGTACTGGGTGACGGCCATCGTGCTCTACGTGGCGCTCTTCCCCGTGAACGTCGGCATGGCCATCCTGCTGGCGCTGGCAGGCGTGTTCTGTGCGGCCGGCATCTACTTCTTCCTGCGCGGCTACCGCAGCGGGATGGTGGTGGGTGGCATCCGTATGCTGGGGCATGTGCCGGGTCTGCGGGGCTGGGCGCGCCGCTTTGCCGAGGAGCGTGCCGAGGACCTGCGCAAGATAGACTGCCAGATCGCGGAACTGCACAGCCAGAGCCGCCGCTCGTTCTACGCTTCGCTGGCGCTGGAGTACGTGGGAAGGATGATGCAGTCGCTGGAAATCATGTTCATGCTGCTGCTCTTCGGTGCTGAGTGGAGCTGGATGACGTTTGCGCAGAGCGTGCTCATCCTGGCCTTCACTTCGCTCTTCGCCAACCTGCTGGGCTTCGTGCCCCTGCAGCTGGGCGGCCGCGAGGGCGGCTTCGCCCTGTCGACGTCGCAGCTCGGACTGTCGGGCGGCACGGGGCTGTTCATCAGCATCATCTGCCGTGTGCGCGAGTTGTTCTTCACCTGCATCGGCCTGGCGCTGATGAAAATGAGGAGTGACAAATGACGAATGACGAATGACGAGTGATGAATGACGAATGACGAATGATGAATGACGAGTGACGAATGACGAATGACGAGTGACAAATAAGATATTCCTGTGTGATCTGCGCGGTGTCAACGCCACGGAGGCCCTTACCTCTCCGCTGTCAGTCGATCGCCATTCCCGTCGAACCGTAAAGTGTAAAACGAACAATGAAATTTGCCATCTTGGCTGCCGGCGAAGGCTCGCGCCTGGCAGAGGAAGGAATCCGAGAGCCGAAGCCCCTGGTGCCCGTGCTCGGCGAGCCGCTGCTGGACCGCCTCGTGCGCATCTTTCAGGCGTGCGGCGCTGACGAGACGCTGGTCATCACTAATAATATTACGGAACGCGTGCAGGCGCACGTGCGCGAGCTGCAGGCGGCGGGCGCGCCACTGCAGATGGTGGTGCGCACCACGCCTTCGTCCATGCACAGTTTCTTCGAGCTGATGCCCCTGCTGGGGCAGGGCCGTTTCGTGCTGACGACGGTGGACACCATCTTCCGCGAGGAGGAGTTCCGTGCCTACGTCGAAGCGTTCCGACAGGCCGACGAGGGCGTGGACGGCATGATGGCCGTCACGGACTTCGTGGACGACGAGAAGCCCCTGTGGATCTCCACGGCCGACGACCTGCACATCACGGGCTTCCACGACTCGCAGGAGCTGTTCCTGCAGAGCGGAGCGCAGGGCGACTGCCGCTTCGTCTCGGGCGGCATCTACGGACTCTCGGACAAGTGCTTCGCCACTCTGCGGCGATGCATCGAGGGCGGACAGAGCCGCATGCGCAACTTCCAGCGCGCTCTCGTGGCCGACGGCCTGCGGCTGCGCGCATGTCCCTTCTCGAAAATCCTCGACGTGGACCACGCCTCGGATATCCTCAAGGCGGAAGCGTTCCTGAGAAATTGAAAGATTGAAAAATTGAAAAGTTGAAAGATTGAAA
>CAMVFC010000112.1 GCA_947166655.1 uncultured Prevotellaceae bacterium | reverse complement strand
CCGCGCTGGTAGTCGAGTCCCTGCTGATGCACGGTGATGTCGCCGTTGAGGAGCGTCCATATCTGGCCGTAGGATGCTTTGTTGAACTTGTAGCCGAGGTTGATGTCCAGCCTATGGCGGTTCTCGTGGGAGCGGCTGTCGAAGCTGTTTGCGCGGTCCATCACTTGATAGTAGTCGGTGAGGGAGGGGAGGGGCCCCGGTAGCCCCCCGGCGGGGGGCGTTTGGAGGTCGCCTGCCTGTTCATCCCCCACCGGGGGATTATAGGGGGCCTCTTCCAGCAGATACAGCGTTGAGCGATGGTGCTGCCATCGGTGCTCGAAGTTGTAGGTGGCGTGAATTGCTCGCCAGCCCTCGCCGAGGGGGATGTTGTAGCCGACGTTGAAGTAGGCCTTGCCGTCGCGGGTGGGGTGGTTGTCGCGGTAGTGGTGGAAGGAGGAAGAAGAGTTCAGTATTTTAACCTCTTGCTTATCAAACATCCGTTCCTCCCGACCGATGAGGTTGATGCCGGCACCCAGGCGGAGGTTCTCGTTGGTGTGGGGAATTTTGATGGTGGCTCCGGTGTGGAGGGTCCCGTCCCAGGTGTGACCGCGGCCTGAACCTTGTCGCAGGATGCGGTTGACGAGGGTGTCGCGCAGGTTGATGCGTGTGGCATTGGGGCTGAAGAGGTCGTTCAGGAGCTGGCGGCTGACGTCGGCCACGGGCGCGTTGAACGTGGCCGAGGCGAGGTAGGAGCTGTTGTTGAAGTGGTGGTAGTTCAGGCTGGGGTCGATGTGCCAGCGCACGTTCTTGAAGTTGCGGTAGAAACTCAGCCATCCTCCCAGGCGCAGGTCCTCGCCCGTGCGGCTCGTGAAGCTGTGGTCGTAGGTGTCGCCCGAAGACAGGTAGTTCTGGCGCACGGTGCGCGACGCGCCCTCGGTGCGCTGGTGATTGACGGATACGTTGCCCGAGACCTCCCATCGCTGATTGCGGTCGCTGACGAAGCCGCCAATGTCTGCGCGCTCGGTGCGTCGCAGGTCGTTGGTCTTGCCGCGTTGCCAGTTGTCGCTCTCGCCGGGTTGGCTATCATCGTCCAGGTTGTTGGCGTTGGCCACGATGGCGATGCGCGAGAAGTCGGAGTGGCGCATGGCGAAGAGGCGGAAGAGACCCACCCCCGACCCCTCCCGTGAGGGAGGGGAGGCTGCTGGCGCCTTGGCATCCTCAAACAATCCGGAGGTCTCCCCTCCCTCACGGGAGGGGTTGGGGGTGGGTCTTACTCCTCCTCCCGCTTCCACGTTCACAATCCATCCCACCATGTACTCCTTCTTCAGGCGCACGTCGATGACGTGGCGCTGCGTGTGCTCGTCCTTGATGCCCAGCCACTCGTTCTCGGCGGTCTGCTTGTCGTAGATGGCGATGTCCTTGACGGTGTAGGCTGGCAGGTTCTCGAGCATGAGCTTGCGGTCATGGCGGAAGAACTCCTTGCCGTTGAGCAGCAGGTCGTCCACGAACTTGCCTTCGTGGTAGATGCGTCCGTCGGACTTCATCTCCACGCCCGGCAGCTGTTTGATGAGGGCGTCGAGCATGGAACCTTCGGCCAGGATGAAGGCGTCGGCGTTGTAGATGATGGTGTCACCCTTGTAGTAGAACTTTACCTTCGAGGCGGTGACGGTCACCTCTTTCATCGTGCTGGCTTGTGGCGCCAGGTAGAAGGGAGGCAGACCGCGTTCGTACTCGCGCCGGCCTACTTTGTCGATGCTGTACTCCACGTAGGTGGTCTGGTAGCCCATGAGGCTGATGCGGAAGAGGTATTTGGCGGGCTTGGCCGGCACAGAGAACGAGAACTCGCTGGTCTCCCACGAAAAGCCCTCGGCGTGCCACTTCTGATGGGCTTCCTTTTGTTCGATGACTGTGCTGTCAGGGCGCATCAGCACCACCGTGGCGCCAATCAGGTCCTTATGGGCGCGGATGTCCTGCACCACGCCCTGCAGCTTCAGCTTGCGCACCACCTTTAGCCCCTCGTGCTGCACATAGATATGATTCCCATGCACTTTCACCTTCACGGGCAGACCCTTGCACGCCCGCTTGACGGCGGTCACGGCGTCCAGCCCATCGACCTTGGCTTTGGTCGACAGCTCTTCAAGACCGTCGGAAGCGATGTCGATGGTGTAGTCCGTCTGGCTTTCGGCAATGGACTGGAGAAGGGGGAGGAGAGAGTCCGGGAGGGCGGGGACGGTTTCATGTGCAGAAAGCCCCATTGTCAAGGCACACAGATATATAATAAGGTATAGCCGTTTCATTGTGCGTCCTCCTCCCCGTCAATGCTTTCCACAATAATCGTGTCATCCCGTAGTGTCAGCTCCAAGCCGTCGAACATGTTGAGGTGGACGATGAAGGCCTCTATAGAGTCTTCTGGATTCCAGGTAATGAAGAACTTCATGCCCATGGCCGCAGAGTCGGTGAAGCGGACCTTGCAGTCGTAGTGGGCACCTACGATGGCGAGGATGCTGTCAAGGCGGACATCGGAGAAACGGAGAAGCCCCCCTTCCCGCTCAAGCCCCCCTCTCTGCTCCCCCTCATGGGGGAGAGTGGTCACCTCTGCTGATTGGGGTGCCTTCTCCCTGGGGCGTAGGAAGGGGCTTACGGCCCATACTAATCCTCCGAGGAAAGCGGCGACAAGGAAGATGGCGGCGATCTTTCGGAATGAAGAATGAAGAGTGAAGAATGAAGAATGAAGAGTGAAGAATGACGAATGACGAGTGTCGAATGACGAATGACGAGTGACGAATGACGAATGACGAGTGAAGAATGACGAATGACGCGCTCGACCTTGGTCGCTTGATACTTCACTTTTCACTTCTTCACTCCTCACTTCTTCACTTTTCACTTTCCTCTCATCGTACGCCTCGCGCAGCCGCACCATCACGTCATAGTGCTTGCGTATCTCTTTGTCGGCCAGCAGTTCGTGCATCTGCTGCTCGGTGTACCGTTCGGGGTGCTCAATCATGTCGAGCAGGATTTCCAGTCTGTCCATATCGGTCTGGGGTTTAAGGGTTGAAACGGGCTTTGAGTCTGCGAATGCCTTGAGCCAGATGCTTGTAGACAGCCGCTTCGCTGATACCCAGCTGCTCGGCAATCTCGCGGTAACGCTTCCGGTCGCGGAAGCGCAGCCGCATCACTTCACGCGTCTGTGGTGTCAGTTCCGTCTCGATGAATTGCAACATTGCGTCCATCTCGTCCTCCGTCTCGGCAGTCTGCTGTTCCACACTCATGTCCTCGCCGATGGGCAGCAGCCGGTGTACCCGTTCTGTCAGGCGCTTGTGGCGCAGCAGGTTCAGGCACCGGTTGCGCACGGCAGAGAACAGATACCCGTGGCTCTGTGCACACTGGTCCTCGGCCAGGCGGGCAAAGACGTCACTCACCACGTCGCGGCTCTCTTCCTCGTCGCCGAGGAGGCGCAGAGCCAGTCGCAGCAGCGCCGTGCGGTGCTGTTCGTAGAGTCCTTTGATGTCTGGGTTAACGTTCATTCGTCAGGTCCGTCTTTTACTAATAAGACACTCGGACGTCTCTTTCCCCAACCCCTTCCCAGAAGTTTTTTCCGATAGAGTGCGTAGGAATCATCATCTATTTCACAAAATCTGTTGAAGTTCTTCACTCGTCGAAGAACTTCCATGACCATCGAAGCTTGCGAAAGCATCAATGGGAACACGCTGCGATGGTCATGCCTTCATCGGCTCCATGTGGATGCTGATGTGCGTCGCCTCTCCGAAGCGTTCCTTCAGCCTCCGCTCGATGCTGGTGGCACGGTCGTGCGCCTCGCCCAGTGGCGTGTCCTTGTCCATGCGGATGTGCACCTCGATGGCTATCTTGTACCCGATGCGGCGCGTGTGCAGGTTATGTGGCTGGCTGACGCCCGGGCAGGAGCAGATGATGTCCAGGATCTCCTGTTCCGTCTCGTCGGACAGCGAGTGTTCCGTAAGTTCGTTGACACTCTCCTTCAGCAGCTCATAGGCCACGCCCATCAGCAGCAGACCTACCACGATGGACGCCATGGGGTCCAGCACCGTCCAGCGATGTCCGAGGAAAATAGCACCGCCGATGCCGATGGCGGCGCCGATGGACGAGAATGCATCGCTCCTGTGATGCCAGGCGTTGGCGACCATGGCCTGCGAGTGCAGCGTCTTGCCACGGGCGATGGTGTACTGGAACAACACTTCTTTCACGGCAATGGACAGCAAGGCCGCCCACAGCGCCAGCAGCCCCGGAGCCTTCAGTTCGGCACCTCCCCACCACAGGACGATCTTGTGGATGCCTGCGATGATGATGCCGGCGGCAGTGGCCAGCAGCGCCGTGCCGATGATGAGGGTCGCAAAGGTCTCGTATTTGCCGTAGCCGTAGTCGTGCGACGTGTCATTGGGCTTTGAACTCATGCGCACAAAGAACAGAACGACCACATCGGTGACGAAGTCCGACAGCGAGTGGATGGCGTCCGCCATCATCGCCGAGCTGTGACCGACGATGGCAGCGACGAACTTGAAGGACAGCAGCAACACGTTGCCCAGACTGCCCGCCAGCGTCACCTTGTATATTTCCTGTTCTCTGCTCATTTTCTCGGCAAAGTTACGAAAAAAGATGTGATACCCCATGCTTCACGCCATTTTTTTCTGAGAGAAAAGTGGCGATACGGGAAGTTTGTTGTACTTTTGCACCTGTAAAAACAAGGTGATGCCATAAAGTCTTACCCTCTCATGAAAAAGCAAGTATTTTTTGCCGCCGCGGCGGCGACGGTCATTGCCGTAGCAGCCGCCGTGCTGTGGCCTTCTGATAGCGGGCAGCTTCCCGCAGAGTTCATTCCCGCGGAGCCTGATTATGCCGACCCGGCGCTGTGGTACACCGTGGAGAACGACAGCGCGGGGCTGGGGGCCGACGTCTTCTATGTACCCTCCACGTGGGAGTTCGACTGGCAGACGCCCGACGGACAGACCAGCCACTATGCCGATGCCTACAACGAGAGCCACCGCGAACACATGAGTCGCGAGCTGAAGGCCGTAGCGGCTTACATGGCCGAGGGCAACAACTTCTACGCTCCTTTCTACCGCCACATCACGCTCGACTCATGGGCTACGCTCAACGAGGACACCATCGCGCGCCGCGTGCGCGTCGCCATGGGCGATGTCTGCCGCGCCTTCGATGCGTTTCTCAGACGTCGCGATGCCTCGCGGCCCTTCGTCCTGGCGGGCTTCAGCCAGGGGGGCCTCGCCGTGGTGCGCCTGTTGCACCACATGGACGATGCCACCTACCGGCAGCTCGTCGCGGCTTATGTCCTGGGCTACAGGGTGACGCCCACAGACACCGCCACCTGTCGCCGCATCCGTGCCGCACGCGACTCCATGGACACCGGTGTCACCATCTGTTACAATTCGGTGAAAGATGTGCGTTACATCAAGCCCATCGTGGCCGACTCCTGCATCATGTGCATTAACCCCGTCAACTGGCGCACCGATGCCACGCCCGCTACGCTGGCCGACACCATCACCGTGACGCTGGACACCGCCCACCATGTCCTCGTGCTCTCCAACTATGCCGCCACGGAGTACAAGCCCATCCTCGGCATACTCAACGTCGGCGACGTTCATGGATGCGAGCCGTGGCTCTACAGCGAATGCCTGCGGCGGAACATCGCCCTGCGCATCCGACAATGGCGGAAAGAGAACGGGAAATAGTCTTTCTTTTCCTTCTACTCTTTTCCTTCTACTCTTTTCCTTCTACTCTTTTCCAGCAAAAGCTTGATGCTTTGTCGGATGTTCGGCCAAGCATCCGGCAGATAGACACAAAAAGAGGTGAACACTCGTCGGGAGTGTTCACCTCTTACTCGATTGTCACCTGAGCGAATTACAGGTGGAAGGATAGCTTGGACGATTACTCGTCTAAGTACAGCCCAAACTCACGGACCAGCGCGTCGCCTGCGTCGAAACCGCTGTCGTCCAGTGAAGAGTTGAAGTACTCCACGACGGAGGCGGCTATCATCTGGGACTGTGTTGTCTTTTCAACCTCAAGCGCGGGGGTCATATATGTCTTTTTCATAATTTTGGTTCTCCTATTATATTTTACTTAACAACGACTTTCTTACCATTCTCGATATACAGACCCTTCTTCAGACCTACGCCAGAAGCGTTTCCTGTCAGAGCCTTGGCCACACGCTGGCCGCTGAGGGTGAAGATACCCGTCTGAGCCTGTTCGGCGGCAATCGTCTGGATGGCGGTCGTCTCGTTAATTACCACATTCATGGCACGGACTTCCAGCTCCTGCCTGATAAGCAGGTAGGCCTTACCGGAAGGGACAGCGCCCGATGTAGCCTGGAAGAACTGGGCTTCATTTTCACCGTTCATGCCTAATACGTAAATTTCATATTCTTCATCAAATGCATCATATTCAGTGTCCTCTGTGGCAGAACCTTTCAGGTCGCCCTTATCGGTCGTCGAGCTGGCAATCACGGGAATGTAGTATGTGTATCCTTCTCCCTTCAACACTACGCCAGTGTTGGCAGGCACGTTGGTGACCTTGGTCAGCGTCACGGTCTCGCCGTCGCAGGTGGCCGTATAAGCCGTCAGACCTTCTTCTTCCATTTCCGTGAAGTCGAGGGGATAAGGCGTGTAGAGCGTGGCCCAACCGGCATCAGTGACGTCGGCGCTGTAATAATCTAAACGCTCGATGTAAACCCAGTCTAAAATGATATTCGTGTTGGATGCAAAGAACTGAATCTCGTCGCCTGCTTCCAGCGCAATATTATCCAGATTCTTTGTGCCCGTAGTCTTGACATAGTTGACAGACCATAAGTTACCTGTTTCGGTCGCAAGGACATCTTCGCTGCTGTTTTTGTAGAAGGCATAAGTGTATGCATTGTTCGTGTTATTGTTGCAGAGCGCATACTTCAGACGATATATGCCTGCCTTAGGAGCTGTGAACACCGTCTTTGTGTCGTTGTTTAAGCCACGGGCGGCTTTGCCTCCGGAATAATTGCCACTCTCCACCTGCGTCCCAAGCCAGTCGAAGTCTTCTCCCTCGAAGAAATAAGCCGTTACCGCTCCGGGACTGTATTCATACTCTACCTCTTTTGTCTCGTCTGCGGCTTTAGCGACATAGCTGGCAAAAAAGTTGTCGCCTCTCATCATGTAGGTCACTTCATGAGTTTCCGGGTCGGCCAGATACTTAGAGAAAGTTATATTGTGAGTCTTTCCTTCCCACGAATCTGTATCTTCATAGAGTATCATATTTAAGCCATCGAAGCTCACAGCACATACGGTAAACGTATAGCGGGGCTTTGCTGCCATCGTCAGATCGATGGAGGGGGCAGCTCCACTGACGGGGAAAGAACCTAAGATGTCCTCATAACCCTCCAGGGAAGCAGTGTAATAATAGGTAGTACCGTCGGTCAGCGTTCCGTTCGTTACAGGAGTGGTCCTTTCGCTGTCGCTGTAAATGGTAACGGCAGGTGTCAGGTCATTTGTCTCTGTGAAGGTGGCTGTGTAAAGTGTCTCGTTGGAGTAGGTCAGCTCCAGAGAAGGCTGGCCGCTATCGGCCTCCTTCGAGTTGACAGTAATCTCCTGCCCAACACTATAGACGATCAGGCTGACGACACCGTCCTCGTCACCGTTCAGATAGGCCAGAAAATCATCGCTGGAGAAAGAGACTTCTTTTGTTACACCCTTTGCTATTTCCTGCGACAGGCCAAAGGGGTGGATGTTCAGAAGGGCATGTCGGGTGACCATTCCGCTGGCGGAGGCTGTCGATTCTTCTGTCCAGTCGGTCTCGTCGAAATAGCCGAGATAAATACTTCTTTTATTGGTATTGGTGCTCGGATTCGTGCCTGTTACTTTGAAGGTGGCACTCGTTATTTTGCCCTTATAATCAGAGACGTCAAATTTAAAGACTGCGATTTTAGCAGTGGCATTGGAATTGGCCTTTAATCCGGGAGTTGCGTCGGTCCACTTCTCTTGCCAAACGCCACACGACAAAGTCGTTTCACTGCCATACGCCGCTGCGGCATCGCCCCAGTTGAAATACGTGTCGGCTGAGGGGGCAAGGTTGGCTTCCTCTGCCCACGCACTCGTCACTCCCATCGTGAGCGCGGTGGCCACGAGGAGTGTCTTGATAGTTAGTAATGTTTTTTTCATGTTGGTTTTGTTGATGTTGTTTATAATATAATAAGTAAAAGTAGTGTCATTCCGATGTTAGTTAGCATTTCAAACTTCCGTCCAGACCCTCGTCTTGAGGTCTGGACGGTAAGGTGTCTTACGCCATCGTTTTCCGTGCTTCCGAAAATTGCGCGGCAAAGGTAACGATTTATAAAATAACGGCCAAAAGAATCCTGAAAAAATATCATAGACTTCAAGTTTCGGCTGTTCAAAGAACCACGGATTACAGACTCTCCCCCCGCCCTCCCTAAAGGGAGGGAGCGATTACCAAACAAGAACAGATATTCATGCCTTCTGCTTTTAGAAGTAACCGCTCCCTCCCTTTAGGGTGCGAGGAAGACGGAACTGAGTGTTCCGTCTGGACTCGTTCGGGGGGAGAGTCTGGAATCTGTGGTACTTTGTCACTTCTGCGCAAAACTCTTGGCACTTTTCGCGAAAACTCTTGACACTTTTCGTGAAAACCCTTGGCAGTTTCGGTCGAAACCCTTAACACTTTTGAGTTGAACGCTGGCGGGAAAGCAATGAAAGATATTGGAAACCACGTATATAAGTGCGGGGATTTGCGTCTGTACGTATAGGCAAATATGTACATACCTGTCGGCCTCATGTACACCAC
>CAMVFC010000111.1 GCA_947166655.1 uncultured Prevotellaceae bacterium | reverse complement strand
TTTATCCCAGTCAGCCATTAGAGATCTCAAGGGCCAACTCGGATTTCAATGACAGGAAAGCCCACTACATCACTGCGATGTAGTGGGCTTTTCTTCAGACAGCTTGAAGGCCTTATCGTGACAGTACTTTCTTTCCGCCGACGATGTAGAGTCCTCGCGGCCGTGCGTCGGTGGCGGAAGTCTCGATGTAACGTCCTGTAAGGTCAAAGATGCGGGCTGTTTTCTGCATGTGGGTCGAAGCATCGTCCCCCCACTCGGTAGGGTAATTCATCGACTCGACACCTACAGGAGCGCCCGTGTTGTTGCCCAGACGGAAGAGACGTACGCCATGACTGGGTACGACAGTGGTGATGACACCCTTGACGGTTCCCAAGTCGGTTTTCTCCCAAATGTCGTGGACTGGCACTTCCTCGTCGGCTGCATAGCCCAACGTTGTGAGGTCGAAGACGTAGGGATCGTCCTTGGTGACGTAGATGAGAAACTCCATGGTCGTGCCACTGCTGGAAGTGTTGTCGGCATCGCAGCTGGAGTCGTAGCCGCAGAGGGCACGGAAGGTCTTGTAGTTATGATTTTCGGGCAGCTCGTAGACCAACGTGCATTGCGCATTCAGTCCCAGACCCGTACTATAAGTGGTGCCTTCCACACGCAGCGGTCCATTCTCGACGTTGCGGTTGACATGAAGTGAGCCCCACTCGGAGGTATAGGAGGCAGCCGTGAGCTTGGTGAGCGATACTTCGTTCCCCTCGGCATCGATGAGCACGGGATTAATGAGGTCGGCACGGTCGTAAGCAAAGCCGTCACCCCAGTTGCTGACGACGATTTTCAGCTGTGTGGCTCCTTCGACGTCGGCCTGCAGCGTCGTGGACTTGGTGCCCGTTCTCGAAATGAGCCCCGACCTTGCGGCGGTGTCGTCCTGCTCTGCAGCCAGCGGATTACGGTCGAAGACGAAGAAGCGCAGACTGGTGGTGGCTCCGGCCTGGTTGATGCCCGAATCGTCTGCAGCGGCCATGGCGCGGAAGCGCACGACGTCCAAGCCGTCAGGGATGGTGAAGAAGAGAGCTGCATTGGCGTCGGTAGAGAAGCCTCGGTCGTAGGTTTTGCCCAGCACGGCCATCTTGCCGCCGTGGTCGACATTGGCGTTTTCTCGCACACGGTTGAAATAGGACTTCGTATAGTCGCGCGTCTTGTATTCGCCCGTCAGCGGTACCTCGGTGCCATCGCGAAGGACGAGGGTAGGATTGATCCAGTCGCCATGGTCGTAGTTGAAGTTGTCGCCCCCGTCATCCACGACCAGCACCAGCGTTTTGCTGCCCTCCGGCCAAGGGATGTCCACGTCCACGGCGTGCCCGTCGGTAGTGTAAGCGACGGTCTCGGAGCGGTAGAGAGCCTTCTGCCCCACTATCCACCGCGTGTTGTCGCGCTGGAAAAGGGCGAGGTAGCGGTTGCCCGTAGCGGGGTCTACAGAAGTCCATACCACACGTCCGCAGTCTTCGTCGGCGAGCACTTGGTGAGCGTCCTGTCCGTACTTGTGCATCTGGTGGTACTCCTCATTGTTGAGCAGCGAGAGGGTGAAGGCATCGTTCTTGGTCATCTCTCCTCCGAAGAAGAGGGGCGAATGACAGATGCCCCAGAGCGTCATCATGGTTCGTTGCTCGTTCTGCGAAAGCTGTGTCCAGCGGCCAGGGTCGGCATTGGTGTAGCCAGGGTCGGCAATGGTGGCTGCGATGTGCCCCAAGGGGAGCATATCACAGTCGGCATAGTTGCCCGGACGCGTGTATTGGCTCCAGAAGGCAGCCTCGGGAAAGACGGCGTCCACGGCACTCCAGTTGTCCCACAAGTCATCCATCATGCGCCACATATTGGCATTCTGCAGGCAGGCTTCGGCACATGAGTACTGTGTCTTACCCGGACTGAGGGAGAGCACGATGGGTCGGCCTGTCTGGTCGATGGCACGCCGGATCATCTGCACTTCGTCGGTGTAGAAGGGTCGCGAGAGGTCGTCTATCTTCAGGAAGTCCACGCCCCACTCGGCGTAGAGGTCCATGATGCTGTTGTAGTAGAGCTGACCATATTGATTATCGCGCACGCGAAGGTTGTCGCCCAGCCATCCACAGGGTGATGTCGTGCCGTTGTAGACTTGCGTCCAGGGTGTCTGCTCGCTGCCCTTGAGCTTATAGTTGCTGCCGACGACCACCTTGGGTACGCCGCGCATAAGGTGAATGCCCAGCTTGAGACCCATGGCGTGTAACCTGTCGGCCAGCGCCTTGAAGCCTTGGTTCTGGCCGTCGACCATGCAAGAAGGGAATCGACTGGGCGACGGCAAGTAACGTCCGTACTCGTCGAGAACATAGTCCTGGTTGCCGTTCTGGTTGTACCATCCGCCTCCGAGCGAGGGGTGGTTGCAGTACCATCGAATGTCAATGACCACGTATTCCCATCCGTAGCGGACGAGGTCGTGGTCGACCAAGTACCGTGCGTTCTGCATCACTTCTTTTTCAGTGACGGAAGAGTAATAGCAGTCCCATGAGTTCCAGCCCATGGGAGGCGTCATGGCCCACGTGCGGAACGTAGCCACCTCGTCTTGTGCCTGTGCTTTCGCTCCTGTCAATGCGAAGGCTGCAGCGAAAGTTACAAGGCTCAGTTTCTTGAATGTTTTTACCATCATGCTTGAGTGAAATTAGGGAAGGCGCTTGGCGGAGAAGCCGCCAGGCACAATCTTATTTATGGGAAATGAATTTCTTTCCGCCGACGATGTAGATGCCTGCGGGCAGGCTGTGGAGCTGGTGCGGCAGGAGGGCCGTGATCCTTCGCCCTGCGAGGTCATAGACCTCCAAGGGTCGGGGGGCAGTGTCGTCGGCCGCGGGCCGTGTGATGGCCGTGGCATCGTTGAGGTAGCGCAGCCGGAAGTGGTCGTAGGCCACCCAGTCGGCGGCCACGGTCTGCGCCTTGCGGATGCCGAGCCGCAGGGGTTGGCCGGGGTCGTGATGGACGAATGTGACGATGTTGTCAGCGTAGTGTCCGTCGGTGTTGAAAGCCTGGGAGGCCGCCGTGAGGTTGTCGGGGTACTGATAAGGCTCGTAAGAGTAAGCAGCACAGCTGTAGAGGTTGAGAAGAGGCTGGGCCGAGTCGCCGAGGTAGAGCTGTGCGTACTGCGTCGTGGCATCGTGGTTCTGCCATGCCGCATAGGCGGTCTGTATGCCTCCGGCGCGGTAGAAGGCGCTGGCGGAGAGCTGGTAGAGGCCTGCGGGCATGTCGGTAAGTTCCTGCCACACGTCGAAGGGTCGTGAGAACTGTTCTGCCGTCTCGTCGGCATAGCCTGCGTAGGTGGCGGTGATGTCCGTGCCAGTCCGCACGGCAGGGATGTCGACGCCCTGCCAGCCGACGTTGTAGCGGGTGAAGGAGCTATTGCGGACGAGGAAGGTGAGGTTGGCGGCCTGCCCGGAGCGCGCCAGGCTGAGCTGCTCGTGCTGATAGCCTTGGACGGCCTGCAGCAGCTGCTCGTAGCGGCGCTGCTTCACGGCAGGCGTGCCGGCAGGGATGGCGCGCACGGCGTTGTTGTAGGCCAGTGTGAGGGCGGCGTTGTCGGCGTCCTTGTAGTAATTGCTTACCTCGCTGACAAGGTTCTCCAGTTCCTGTGCGTCGGCGATGTGGGCGTAGGCGCCGTCGTCGTGCATGGCCATGGCGCGCGTGGCGATGTCCTGCACCTGCAGGTCGGAGAGGGCGGTGTCGAAGATCTGGAAGTCGTCGAAGAGGGCGTGCTCCATGACGGCGTCGCCTGCGTAGGGTGAGTGTCCAAGGGTGGCGAGGGCGAGGCTGCCGACGAGCTGTGGCAGGCTGACGGCGGCGGCCTGTGTGCGCCGCAGCTGTCCGTCGACATAGAGGCGCAGGGAGCCTGCCTGCTGCGTGAGGGTGAGGTTGTGCCATTGGCCGATGCGCAGGCATGACCATGAGGGGACGTTGACGGAGGCGGTGCCTGTCTTCATCTCGCAGTACCAGTTACTGTTGCCTCCGGCGTTGATGAGTCCGAAGTACTGGCCGGTGCCGCTGCTCATCTCGACAGCCCAGGAGAAGCGCCCGGTGTTGTTGCCGATGCGCTGCAGGAGGTTGAGGCTGACGGTGTAGTCGGTGGCTCCCTGGAGGGCCTCCTGCACAGCCTTGATGGGGATGCGCATGTAGCTGCCCTCGCCCAGCTGTCCGGTGGAGAGAACGTAGTTGCCGTCGGCCTGCTGCTCGATGGCGGCCTTGCCGAGGAGCGTGGCGCGGTGTGTGCCGCTGTCGTCGACGGGCGTGCCGCTGTCGAAGGAATAGCGCAGGCGAGGCGCGGGTAGGGGTTCGACGACCGGGATGCCGACGTCAGCCACCTGCAGCCGAAGCACGTTGACCGAGTAGGCGGCAGCATCGAAGAGGACGGTACCGTCGGCCTCCACGCCGACCGTCTTCGTGCGCGGAACGATGAAATGGGGATTGGAGAGGGTGTTCTCGTCGGTGCCATGGTCTGCAGCGAGCACTTCGGCCTTGCCGGAGAGGACGCGGCCGTTCTGGAACGAGAGCTTAACGGCCGCGGCCGTGGGATGCGGGTTGACGAGCTTGACGTAGAAGAGGCCCTGCTCGTCGTCGACACTGGCGCTGGTGAAGACGTGGCGCCCCACGTACTCCTTGAGTTGTGTGTCGAGGACGAGCTCGCCGTCGAGGTAGCAGCGCACGCGCTGGCCTTCCTTGGTGATGCGGATGGTGTACTCCTGTCCGGTCTCGAGGGTGCCTTCCGTGTCGGCCAGCACTGTCTTCACGCCGTCCTTGCACTGCTCCACGGCGTGCCGCGTGTTGCCCCATCCGCCCAGGTTGAGCCAGGCGTAGTTCTGAGCGTCCTTATAGTCGAAGAGTATCAGGAATCCCTCGGCACCGCCGTCCTTGGTGGCGTGGAGGGTCATGTCTACATTGGTAGTGGTGAAGCGGCGGTCGAGGACGCAGGTGACGTCGGCTGCCGAGGCGTTGGTCTGACGGAAGGTGCTGCCACTGAGCGCCCAGGTGCCGCCCTTCGTTGTCCAGTCGGCGGCCTTGAGGTCTTTGGCTTCGAAGGTGGTGTCAGAGGCCGTCACGGCGAGGTCGGTGAAGGTGGCGCTGGTGGCCCAGGTGCCCACGCCGATGGTGCCGTGGGCGGTATCGAAGGCGGGCGTGTTGTTCTGTTCCGTCCACTTGATGTTCTGCCGTCCGACATTGTTGCTGAACATGCGCTGGACGTAGTACGAGGGTGTGCCGTAGCTCACCGAGGCGTTGAAGCGTATCATGTCGGGACGCCAGGCGTAGTTCTCCTCGTGAGTGAAGATGGGTGCATAGCTCATCATCGTGACGGCTTCGCTGTTGTTCTCGCATCCCTGCATGAAGACGGCTTCGCCGATGGCGGCGTTCATGTTGCCCCACCAGCCGCAGTCCTTGGTCACTGCGTACTCGCCCACGTAGATGCGGGTGGAGGAATTCGACTGGTTGTCGTAGCGACCATACTGGCTGATGAAGAAGTCGGGCGTGTCGTAGTAGTGCTCGTCCTTCAGCTCCACGGGCTCAGTCACGTTGTCAAAGTAGTAGCTGTCGGCAATCAGGTGGAGGTCAGGCCAGCGCGTCTTGATGGCGGTGTAGAACTGCATGTAGCGCCGCATGTAGTCGTCGCGGTTGAGCATGAACTCCTGCTCGTTGCCGATCTCCAGGTATTTCAGGTCGAAGGGTTCGGGGTGCCCGTTCTCGGCGCGCATCCTTCCGTAGAAGGTCTCGGTGGCCGAGCCTCTGGCATATTCAATGGCATCGAGGGCTTCCTGCACGAAGGGGTCAATCTTCGTCTCGTCCACCTTCCAGTCATGCCCGATGCCCATGTTGACCACGAAGAGAGCATGTGCGCCGAGGTCCTCGGACAGCTGCAGGAGCTCATGGTAGCCCAGGCCGTCGCTGACGCGGTAGCCCCAGTTACGGTTCAGATGGCCGGGGCGCTGTTCAATGGGCCCCACGGTCTTTTTCCATTCGAAACGATTGGTGGCGCCGTCGGCGTAGGCCCCTTCGATATAGCAGCCGCCGGGGAAGCGCATGAAGCGCGGGTGCAGAGCGGCCAGCATCTGGGCCAGGTCGTCGCGGCATCCGTTGGGGCGTCCCTTAAACGTAGGCGGGAAGAGGCTCACCACGTCGAGGTAGATGACGCCCGGCACGGAGCCCTTCAGTGCCAGATAGCCGCGTGCGTCGCTGGCCGTGGCCCTGATGGTGGCAGTGAACTTCTGCCATTCCTGCGTGGCTTTGACGCGTATGGTCGTCCGCCCCAGACTGTTGCCGCCTGCGTTTTGAAGATCGGCCGTGAGGGTGCCCGCATAGTTTTCCTCGGCGCGAAGCCAGAAGCTCAACGTGTACGTGCGGCCGCTGACGACATTGATGCCCCAGAAGCCTTCGTTGCGCACGCCGCCGCCCACGGACTTAATAGACAGGCGGAGCGCACGCTGCTGCACTGCGTTCAGCAACTTATCGGTGGTCAGTGACATGTCGGCGCTGCCCACCGTCCACCAGCCATCGGGGTTGCCCACATTGTCCTCGAACGAGCGGTTGCGCACCAGCTCCGCATACAGGCCGCCGTCGCCGGCGTGATTAATCTCTTCAAAGAAAATGCCATAGTGGTCGTCTGTCACCACGGGGCCGCGGTGCAGGAAGTCGAACGACAGTTGCACCTGGCTCATCGCCGAAGAAGCACATAGACAGAGCACCAAGGCTGTCAATGAACGCAAAAGTTTCGTAAGCATCATACCTTATTATAATAAGACAGTAAATGATTCCGACCGCAAAGATAAAAAGATTTCGCGGTACGATAATGCATTTTTTCACAGAAAAATCAACCTTCATTAAAGATTTTCGCTGATAAGCGCAAAGGACAGGCCGAGAGTGAAGAATGAAGAATGAAGAGTGAAGAATAAAAGTAACTTCAAGCTATTGAAGTCCAATGCTGCCTTCAAAAGCAAATCTTATTCTTCATTCTTCACTCTTCATTCTTCACTCTTCACTCTTCATTCCTCACTCTTCATTCTTCACTCTTCACTCCTCAAGGGGGGAATCCGTAAAAATGGTAGATAATTCTGTAAAACGAGTAGAGGGGAAGCAAGAGGTTTGCCATACCTTTGCAGCATCAACCTAACCAATTCATTTACAACTATGGCTAAAATAGCATTAGGAACCTGGGCATGGGGCGCAGGAGCATTCGGTGGCGACACCGTGTTTGGAAGTAACACCGACGTAGAGAACCTCAAGCCTGTCTTCGAGGCTGCGATGCAGGCGGGCCTGAACTTGTGGGACACGGCCACGGTCTATGGCATGGGAGAGTCGGAGCACATTCTGGGCACACTGGCCAAGGCCCACGCCCGCGAGGACGTGTTGATTTCCACCAAGTTCACGCCACAGCTGGCAGAGGTCTACGAGAACTCGGTGGAGAAGATGGCAGACGCCTCAATCGAACGCATGGGATGCGGCTACATCGACATCTACTGGATTCATAACCCGATGGACGTGGAGCGCTGGACACCAGGACTGATTCCCCTGCTGCAGTCGGGCAAAGTGAAACGCGTGGGCGTCTCGAACCACAACATCGCTGAGATTCGCCGCGCGAACGAGATCTTAGGCGAAGCTGGCTTCAAGGTCAGTGCCGTGCAGAACCACTTCTCGCTGCTCTACCGTTCCTCCGAGAAGGGCGGCGTGCTGGACTACTGCCGCCAGAATGGCATCGAGTTCTGGGCTTACATGGTGCTGGAGCAGGGCGCTCTCTCGGGGAAATATAATAAGGAGAATCCGCTGCCCGCCGAGAGCGACCGGGGCAAGAAATACAACCCCGTGCTGCCGCAGCTGGAGGCGTTGACGGAGGAGATGACGGCCATCGGCCGCAAGCACGGAGCCAGCTGCTCGCAGGTGGGCATCGCATGGGCCATCGCCAAGGGTACACTGCCCATCATCGGCGCCACGAAGCAGCGCCACGTCATCGAGGCTGCCGAGGCCGCCAAGATTCTGCTGACGGCCGAGGAGGTGGCTCGCCTGGAGAAGCTGGCCGACGCCACTGGCATCGACACCCGTGGCGGATGGGAACACTCGATGGAGTGAAATGACTGAGATAAGAGAGCGTGTCGAAAAACTTTTTTCTTTCTTTTTCCGCGGAACTTGCATGAGTTTCGCGGATTTTTATTTACCTTTATCGGCATAAAGTAAAGATTTCATTCACCTTAAACCCAGATCGGTCATTAGAATTGTAGTGAGAAGGCCCTATGTTTTGAGCAGTCTTTTTGCTTTGAACGAAGGAGCAATGCGGGCATTGTAACTGAGTAAAAAGCGAAAAGATGCCAAAACAGAGGGTCTTATCACTGCAATAAATAATGAAGATAAACGTTGATAGCCCTTATATTGGTCTAATGACCGATCTGGGTTAAACCATATACGCGATATGAAAAGAACCTCCTGATGACCCTCATCACAATGCTCGTGGCGCTGACTTTGGACATGAAAGCCATGGCCGCCGAGAAACAGGCTTACTACGTCGTTAATGGAGGTACGATGACAATTGAGAAATTGAAAAAGAATCTGTTAAATCTGTGTAATCTGTGGTACAGGAGAACTAACGAAAGTTGAAATAAACGAATCATTCAAGTTCGCATGTTCAAAGAACCACAGATTGCACAGATTAAACAGATGAGGTCTGGCCTCTATGTGATGATTCCTGTTCGCTATTACACAGATTCCATGCTGCACGCTTCGCAGGTGCTGACAGACACGCACGCTGGCAGAACGACACTCGAAAGCTGCGAAGCCTTTCGCAGGGAATCTGTGTAATTGAAAGAGTGAGACATTGAAATGACTGGTAATGTCTTTACGGTAAAGACTTGAGACAAGGCGGATGCGTGCTCAGAACTCTATCAGTGCT
>CAMVFC010000110.1 GCA_947166655.1 uncultured Prevotellaceae bacterium | reverse complement strand
CGCGACCCCGACCTTGGCAAGGTCGTGCTCTACCAACTGAGCTATTGCCGCATAACTTCTTCTTTGAACGTGGGCGGAGATGGATTCGAACCACCGAAGGTAACAACCAGCAGATTTACAGTCTGCCCCATTTGGCCACTCTGGTATCCGCCCAGACAAGATGTCAAAGAGAAGTGACTCCTATAGGATTCAAACCTATAACCTTCTGATCCGTAGTCAGATGCTCTATTCAGTTGAGCTAAGGAGCCAAGTGGTGGGCGCTGACGGATTCGAACCGCCGACCCTCTGCTTGTAAGGCAGACGCTCTGAACCAGCTGAGCTAAGCGCCCTTTCGAGATTTCTTCTGTCGCAAGCGCTCTTGCAGTATTTCTTTCTCGAAAGCGGGTGCAAAGGTACGGTGTTTTGAGGAAATTGCCAAACTTTTGGGCATTTTTTTGCAAGAAATCTTTCAAAAAAGGTTCAAAAGGCCTTGCTGAGTGCCCGAAAAGGTGCTTGGCGAGGCTTTCCTTATTCTGCTATCTCGTCCACCTTGGCCATCAACGACAGCATTTGATCGCGTAGCTGAGCGGCGGTGATGAAGTCAAGTTTCTTGGCTGCCTCCTGCATCTGCTTGCGGAGTTTCTCGATTCGTTCGCGCATCTCGTCGCGTGTCAGGTATTCAGCTTCTGCCTCGGCAGCGATGAGTGTCGGGCGTTCGGGTTCGATGTATGCACGCTGTTCCTTCTCTGTGTTGGCCTCGTGGTTGGCGGCAATCAAGTCGGTCATGGTGCGCGACTTCTGAACTTGCGTTGGCGTGATGCCGTGCTCTTCGTTGTAGCGTAGCTGCTTTTCTCGGCGCCGGTTGGTCTCGTCGATGGTCTGCTGCATGGAAAAGGTGATGGTATCGCCGTACATGATTGCCTTGCCATGAACATTTCGTGCGGCGCGCCCTACGGTCTGTGTGAGCGACCGGTGACTGCGCAGGAAGCCTTCTTTGTCTGCGTCCAGGATAGCGACGAGGGAAACCTCGGGGAGGTCAAGACCTTCACGCAGCAGATTGACCCCCACCAGCACGTCGAACTTGCCGGAACGCAAGTCGTCCATGATCTGCACTCTGTCCAACGTAGCGACATCGCTGTGGATGTAGTTGGCGTGGACACCATTATTAAGAAGGTATTCGGTGAGTTCCTCTGCCATGCGCTTGGTAAGGGTTGTCACGAGTGTGCGCTCGTTCTGTTCAATACGTTGTTGGATTTCCTCCATGAGATCGTCTACCTGATTGGCTGTCGGGCGCACTTCTATGACCGGATCCAGCAAGCCTGTGGGGCGGATTACCTGTTCTACGATGATGCCCTCGCTCTGCTGCAGCTCGTAGTCGGCAGGGGTGGCAGAGACGTAAATCACCTGGTGGGTCAGTCTCTCGAACTCCTCGAACTTCAGCGGGCGGTTGTCCAAGGCGGCTGGTAGGCGGAAGCCGTACTCCACAAGGTTCGTCTTGCGGGCGCGGTCGCCTCCGTACATAGCTGATATTTGCGGCACGCTGACGTGGCTCTCGTCGATCACGAGCAGGTAATCCTCGGGGAAGAAGTCCAGCAGACAGTAAGGTCGGGTGCCGGGACTGCGCCCATCGAAGTAGCGGCTGTAGTTCTCGATGCCGGAACAGTGTCCCAGTTCGCGAATCATTTCCAGGTCATAGGTGACGCGCTCGTAAAGACGTTTGGCCTCCAGTTGTTTGCCAATGTCCTCCAAGTATCGGACACGTTCCGACAAGTCGTCTTCTATCTGATGTATGGCGGCGAGGGTCTGTTCCTTGGTGGTCATGAACAGGTTGGCCGGATAAATCTTGTATTCCTCAAACTTGCCTAAGCGTGTGGCGGAGACAGGCTCCACTTCCTCGATGGCATCAATCTCGTCGTCCCAGAAGACGATGCGCAGCAGGTTGTCCGAGTAGGCCAGATAGATATCCACCGTGTCGCCCTTGACACGATATTCGCCTCGTGAGAGGCTGACATCGTTGCGCGTATAGAGCGAGTCGTTCAGGCGACGCAGCAGCATGTTGCGGTCCAGAATCTGTCCGCGGCGAATCTCAATGACGTTCTCATAGAATGCCGCAGGGTTCCCCATGCCGTAGATGCATGAGACGGAGCTGACGACGATGACGTCCTTTCGTCCTGAGAGTAGGGCAGAGGTGGCCGAGAGCCGCAGTTTGTCTATCTCGTCGTTGATGGCCAGGTCTTTTTCAATATAGGTATCGGTTGAGGGGATGTAGGCTTCCGGCTGATAGTAATCGTAGTAAGAGACATAATATTCTACTGCGTTGTTGGGGAAAAACGCTTTCATCTCTCCGTAGAGCTGGGCCGCCAGCGTCTTGTTGTGCGATAGAATCAGTGTCGGCTTGTTCACGTTGGCGATGACATTGGCTACGGTGAACGTCTTTCCCGACCCCGTTACGCCAAGCAAAGTCTGTGCCGGGACGCCGTCGAGGATGCCCTGCGTGAGTTGCTCTATAGCTTCTGGCTGGTCACCTGTAGGACTGTATTTGGAAATGAGGTCAAAGTTTGGCATAGTTTTGCAAAGATGGTGAAATACTTGGAAACACGCAAGCAAAAGGCCTCTTTTTTCCGCATTTCTCTTAAAATACGTTGCAACTTTTTGTCAATTCAGTAGAAAAGCGTACTTTTGCAGCCAATAATAATGAAAGATGAAAAAGATTCAACGACTCCTGCTGATTAGTTGTGTTCTTTTCTGTGCCGGATGCGGCGAATACAATGCAGCCATCAAGTACGGAGATGCCGAATATAAATACGAAGTCGCCAAGACTTGCTATGCGCGCGGGCAATATGCACGTGCACAGGACCTATTTAATGATTTGCTCATAGCCACCAAGGGTACCGGCTATGCCGACGAGTGTCTGTTCCTGATGGCGATGAGCGCCTACATGAACGGCGACATGGAGACGGCGGCGAGCGCTTTCCGCAAGTACTATCAGACCTATCCGCGGGGCATCTATGCCGAGGATTCACGCTATTATGCGGGGCGCTCCCTGTACGAAAGTGTCCCCGATCCGCGTCTCGACCAGTCGATGACCAAGCAGGCCATCAATGAGTTGCAGACGTTCTTGGACTACTATCCCTACACGCGCCTCAAGAGTAAGACAGAGGAGATGATCCGTCGCCTACAAGACCTTTTGGTCGAGAAAGAACTGCGCTCGGCACAGCTTTATTACGACCTTGGGCCCTACGTCCTCAATTCCTTGCAGGGAGGTTCCAACTATGAGGCGTGTATCGTCACGGCCGAGAATGCTCTGCGCGACTATCCCTATGCAGCCCCGGCACGTCGGGAGATGTTTATGCTGCTGATGCTCCGTTCACGCTATCATTTGGCTCGGCAGAGCGTCGAGGAAAAACGTCTTGAGCGTTTCCGTGAGACCATTGACGAGTACTACGGTTTTGCCAACGAATTCCCTGAATCGTCCCATATGAAGGAGGCGCAGGAATATCTGTGGAAGAGCCAGAAGGCGCTCGAAGGTCATCCCGTCGATGAAGACTGAACGACAGAATAATCAAAATACATTCGATAATTATGGATTACAAGAAAACAAATGCACCGACCAATACGGTCACACAGAACATCTTAGAGCTTTGCGAGGACACGGGCAATATCTACGAGAGCGTAGCCATCATTGCCAAACGTGCTAATCAGATCAGCGTCGACCTGAAGGCAGAACTCTCGAAAAAGCTTCAGGAGTTCGCCTCCACCAGCGACAACCTCGACGAGGTGTTCGAGAACCGTGAGCAGATAGAGATCAGCCGTTATTACGAGAAGCTGCCGAAGCCCACGCTCATTGCCACGCAGGAGTTCCGCGAGGGCAAGGTCTATTACCGTAATCCCGCGAAGGAAAACGACGAGGAAGAACTATGATTCAGCGCATCCAGACCCTTTATTTGCTGGTTGCTGTCCTCCTGTGCCTGGCTTGCTTGTGCCTGCCCGTGGGGCGCTTTGTCGCTCCGGACGGCGAGACGGTGGCAACCATGTACAATCTCTGGTTGCATATCCCCTCGCAAGTGGGGGACACGCTTCATTCTGTGGATGCTGCGGACAGTGTGCCCGTTCTGGCTGCTGAGGCGCAGGGACATCATTCCTTCACACCCTGGGCTTTGTTTGTCCTCTTGGTGCTTGTGACGTGCGGACTGGTGTTTTCCATCTTCCTGTACCGGACACGTCTTGTGCAGAGTCGTCTTGTCATGCTTTGCATGGTGCTCTTGGTCGGCTGGTACGCTCTCTATGCGGCTTTCGCTGTGATACTCTCCTCCCGCTACGAGGTCGATTTCCAGCTCATGCCTTGGGCTGCCTTCCCGGCAGTGGCATGTATCCTGTCCTACCTCGCTTTCCGTGGAATACTGAAAGACGAAGCCTTGGTTCGCTCTCTGGACCGGCTTAGATAATGTTATAACGTCAGAAGAACGCTTTTATGGTCTGCAAGAAAGTCCTCTTCATCCTTCTCTGTCTGTCCGTCTCTCTGAACGTCTCATCCCAGTCCCTTCCCGGTTTGAAGAAGGTAAAGATTGGGGTTGTACTTCCTCTGAAGGAGAAAACACAGCGCGGCGCTAAGATGGTGGAGTTTTATCAAGGCGTGTTGATGGCCGTAGACAGTATGCGTCACGTCGGTCTCTCGGTCGATGTGAAGGCTTTGCATTCCGGCACCACGGCCCATGAGATGGACCTCTTGCTGGCCTCTAATTCATTAGCCGACAGGGACGTTGTCTTCGGTCCCCTCGATAACGCCCAGCAGCCAGGATTGGCAGACTACTGCGACATCCATGGCATCCGGCTGGTCGTTCCTTTCTCTACGCAGCAGAAGCAGGTCTCGCTCTATCCCCGCCATTACATGGCCTCAGCGCCACGCTCGGTGGTGCAGAGGGAAGCACTTTGGTTCCTCCAGAATCATTTCAAGGAGTGCAACTTCATCGTCGTCGACTGCAACGAGAAGAACGATGAAGGTGCCGACTTCGTGGAGTTGCTGCGCAGTCAGATGGCTCAGAATGCCATCTATGTGAGACAGATGAACGTCAATGGCGATGACATCGCCTTCAATCAGGCGTTCAATTCGCAGCGCACGAACATGCTGGTGCTGAATTCTTCGTCCCGAAAGGCCCTCAACCAGTTGCTCCCCAGACTGCGGGATTACCAGAAGGCCTACCCCGACGTAAAGATTTGTCTCTTGGGCTATCCGTCCTGGCAGACCTACACCAACCAGCTGTTGAACGATTTTTATGCGATGGACACCTACGTCTTCTCGTCCTTCTTCCGCAATCCCTTGGCTACGCGCAACGAGAGTTTCGACCGTCAGTTCCTTCACTGGTTTCACCAACCCATGGGAGCAACGTTCCCCCGTTACGGGCAGATGGGCTTCGACCTCGCTTTCTTCTTTCTGCGAGGCCTCTCCATCTATGGCGATAATCTCGAGACAAACCTCTCGAACTTGCCCGTGCGCCCCTACCAGCATCCCTTCTATTTCGTTCGCCAAGGCAATGAGGGCGGCTTCATGAATGAGTTCGTACAGCTGATTCACTACAGCCCTAATCAGACGATTGAGCTTGTCACACGCAACCGATAGTTTTCGCGAAATGAGACACCTGCGTAATATTTTCCTTTTGGGTCTCGTGGCGTTCTGCTCTTCTGCCGTCAAAGCACAGGTGGGCGTATCGCGCAACGACCTCGCGTGGGGCTTCAATGGTGGCTATCTGTTGAATCAAGTGTCGTTCGACCCCACCATAAAACAGAGCTTCAAGGGCGGCGAGACCTTTGGTCTGACACTGCGCTACACCTGCGAGAAGTACTTTACCGCCATCTGTGCCGTGCAGGCCGAGCTGAACTATGCCAACCTTGGTTGGAAGGAGAACATCGAGGATTCCGAAGACACCTATAGCCGTGATGTCAGATACATCCAACTGCCCCTGCTCACACGCATGGGGTGGGGGCGTGAGCGCAGGGGCGGACAGTTCTTCTTAGTCCTGGGTCCTCAGTTAGGCTATATGATATCCGAGACGGAACATCGCTCCACACCTTGGGTGGGGTATCCGCGACCGAACAATGTCACGGCGCAGTACGACCTCAAGGTCCAGCATAAATTCGAGTACGGAATCACGGCAGGCCTGGGCGTGGAAGTCTCCACGCGCATCGGACACTTCCTGCTGGAAGGCCGCTATTATTATGGGCTGAGCGATATGTACGACAATGGTAAGAAAGATCCCTTTGGCCGTTCGGCCAATGGTGCCATCGTGGCCAAGGCCAGCTGGCTCTTCGATATCATTCGGACACCTGGAGAGATCCGTTAGAGGTACCGTTCGAACATCCTTCCATACGCATCTGCTTTTTTCCGTAACGCCATAGGATACGCCCGTGACGAGCTGGGCAGCCGGTACAGTTCCACACCGTGAAGGGGTAGGGGAGTTGACGTGTTGACAGCGGGCAGCTGCCGTTTTCCCCTCATCTCTCTGCCTTCTAAAGCTGAGACGATGGTTGCCGTAGCCTTCTCGCCAGTCGTCACGATGGCACGCAACTCAGGCAGCCCTTCCGTCAGAGCGCGGATGTCCGTGGGCACCACGACCTCCAGAAACTTGTCCGCAGCGTTGTCTTCCAGCCTTTTCACCGCCAGTGCGGTGTCGAAAAAGCCAATGCCTTGCTGCTTCAGGTGCCGCACGATGTCGGGCAGTCGGAATGTCTTCTGCGCAGAGTCCACGAAGTGCTCTGCCTCCTGGTGGAACACAAGGCCCTCGATGCGCCAGTGGTCGTTGATGAAGTTCGGGTAGAAGAAATCCATGCACCACCGTTTCCGCTGCGGAGGGAAGGAACCGAGGAACAGCACGCGCGTGTTCCTTGGCAGAAAGGGAATCAGCGGATGCCACTCCACCGTCGCGGCCTTCGTCGTCGCTTCTGCCATCTCATTTGCGCTTGCTTCCGTCTCGCCGGGCTGCACCGGCGTAAGGTTCAGAAACGTGTCTGCAGCCCAACCTTCCTGTTCCGTAGCGGCCATTGCCCGTTCCGCCAAGCGTACAAAATCCTGTGTCGTCATTGTTCGTCTGTTTCTTTCGTCAGGTTGAGAAGCCATTGCTGGGCGCGTTCCAGGAAACTCTTGAATGCTGTCGTTCTTTCTGCCGTGGGCTGTCTTGTGGGCAGAGGGGGCGTTGTCTCGAGGCCGACGTGCTCTTGGGCGTTCCTTTGGGATATTTCCTCTACAGGAATCTCTTCCAACGTTTCTTCGGGAGCTGCTGCAACCTCTGTTTCCTCAGGCTCTGTCTTCTTCTGTCCTGGCCCGGGCATCTGTTTGGGGTACAGCTGCTCCATCAGTGCCAGGTAGTAGGCATCGTCTTGTTCCGTCTCGGCGTTCAGGGGCATTTTGTCCTCTTCTTTTCCTGCGGCTAAGATGATCACCTTGGCATCCTGCCCCAGCGATTCATCTTTCGACGTGCCGAAAATCATGTCGATATCCTTGTCCAGTGACTTCATGAAGTCATGAATCTGCTGCGTCTCCTTGATGCGCATCGGTGCCTCGTTGCTGGTGTAAACGTCTATCAGTATGCGTTTTGCGCGAATGATATCGTTGCCGTAGAGCAGGGGCGACGACAGTGCATTGACGAATGCACGTGCCAGACGGTTCTCTCCGCTGGCACGACCGGCAGCCATGATGGCCCATCCGCCGTTGCGCAGCGTCGTCTCCACATCGCGGAAGTCGACGTTGATGCATCCGGGCGTGTACGTCGTGATGAGTTCCGAGATGCTTTTGGCAGCGTCTTTCAGGATGTTGTCGGCCTCCTGGAAAGCCTCTTCATACGAGAAATCCACATCGCCGTCCAGGGCCAGCAGGTTCTCGTTGTTCACGACGAGCAGGGCATCTACGTTCTTACGCATCTCTTCCACGCCACGCAGAGCCTTCAGAATCTTCTTACGCTGCTCGAAGGCGAAGGGGATGGTTACGATGCCGATGGTCAGCAGTCCCATCTCGCGCGACACGCGTGCCACTACAGGTGCGGCCCCCGTACCTGTGCCGCCGCCCATGGTCGCTGTCACGAAAACCATCTTCGTGCCGTCGTTCAGCAACTTCTGGATGTCGTCCACGCTTGCTTCTGCTTCCTCGCGACCCTTCATGGGGTCGCCACCCACGCCCAGGCCTTCTTTGCCCAACTGCAGACGGGTCGGCACCAGACAATATTGCAACTGCTGGCTGTCCGTGTTGCAGGCGGCAAAAGTGATGTTGTCGATGCCAGCTTTCCACATGTTGCTCACCGCATTACACCCGCCACCACCGACACCTATCACCTTGATGATGTCTATAGATCTGTCTTTCGGTATGTTAAACTGTATACCCAATTCGTGTCTCGCTTCCTCACCAATAGATGGCTTATTTCCATGACGATACGTCGTTCCGTTAAACTTTTCCATAAATCTTTTCTACTCCTTAAATTAATACTGGGGACGTGTTCTCGGCTACAAAGTTACACGTTCTGTTCCAACCCTCCAAACGTTTCTCGAAATTTATTTCCGCATTCTTACTCTTGCTCCATCAGTCAGGCCTTTCCCCTTGGCTTGAATGACGAATAAGTACATCATTTCAGGCTCAAAAGATACCATTGTATGCCATTAACTCTCGATTTATATAAATAATTGAAGTTTCGGCTGTTCGAAGAACCACAGATTAAACAGATTCTGGACTCTCCTTGGACTCTCCCCCCGAACGAGTCCAGCCGGAACACTCGGTACCGGACTCTCCCCCCGAACGAGTCCAGACGGAACACTCAGTTCCGTCTTCCTCGCACCCTAAAGGGAGGGAGCAAATACCTGACAAGAGCAGGATTACCACGTCCTCTGCTTTTACAAGTAACCGCTCCCTCCCTTTAGGGAGGGCGGGGGGAGAGTCCAGGGAGAGTCCGGAATCTGTTTAATCTGTGGTTCTTTGTCACT
>CAMVFC010000109.1 GCA_947166655.1 uncultured Prevotellaceae bacterium | reverse complement strand
CAGGGAAAACAGCAAAAGTCTTAGCAGAATGAGCTGCAGAGGCTAAGGGTCTTGGCGGCAGAGGCTAAAGGACTTGAACGCAGAGGCTAAAGGACTTGACGGCTTACGCCTCGTTCGTCGGTCATAGGGCTATGCGGTCGCGGGTTACGTTCTCGTAGAAAGGAGTGTAGCGTCTTCCCCATAGGTTAAATATGACCAAATAATTTTGCAGGTTCACGGGATTTGTCTATCTTTGCGCCATCAAAGAAGAACAATTGGCTATGGAAGCATTATCTGTCAGAGAATTTAGGAATCACTTGAGTGTTTCGCTTGACCGTGTGGATGCTGGAGAGTCGGTGTTTATTCGTAGGAATAATAAGATATATGTGATTCTTCCTACAGAGGAGAGTGACTTGACTGTATCTCCAGATTTGCAGTCGAGAATCAACAAGGCCAGACAAGAATATCTTGAGGGAAAATCTCTCGTGTTTGCCAATGCGCATGAAGCACAGCAATGGATGGACAGTCTGTAAGTTATAGCATTGCGTATTCAGAAGAAGCCCAAAAAGCGATACGCAAATGGAAGAAGTCCAATGCAATAGCCTTTAAGAAGCTTTATCGGTTGCTGCCTGAATTGGAGCAGCATCCAAGGACGGGAACAGGGCATCCGGAGCCATTGAAGGGAGGGAATAACATCACATATTCCAGACGCTTGACGGCGCATGACCGAATAATCTATGATGTCTATGATGATACGGTGGTCGTTCTTATTATCGAGGCCGAAGGGCATTATGATGACAAGTAGACGTTACTGCCGGGTCAGTTATTTGATAGAGAATCCTAAGAAATGAATACTTTTTCACGAATATCCCGCATTACCTCTTTTGTTTCTTTCGCAAGAGCCTTCTTTCTTCTTCTTCTCCTCCTGCCCCTCAGCGTTTCGGCTCAGAACTGGGATGCGGTGAAGAGCAGTGCGGATTATGTCTACGGCGAAGGCGTAGGTGCCACCATCGCCGAGGCCGACCAGCGCGCTCTGGCCGACTTGACGGCGAATATTTCGGTGTTCGTTCAGTCGGACTTCGAGATGACCACGACCAATCAGCAGGACGGCCGTCAGGTGTCGTCCGCCAGTTACGCCTCCAGCCGCATGAAGACCTACGCGCAGGCCACGCTGACGAACACCGAGCGCATCGTGCTCTCGGCCGAACCCCAAGCGCGTGTGGGACGATGGATCAAGAAGGCGGAAGTCGACAAGCTCTTCCAGCTGCGCCTGACGAAGGCGCAGGACATGGCGGCCACGGCCCTGCGCGCCGAGGCCGCCGGCAAGGTGGACGACGCTCTGCGCTATTACTACTGGGCCTACGCCCTCACGCAGTCGCTGCGCTACCCCTCGAAGGCCGAGTTCACGGACGACGAAGGACGTAAGCACCTGATGACGACGTGGCTGCCACAGCAGATGCGGCAGGTGATGGACGACGTGGCGTGCAGGATGTGCCGCCGCGAAGGCGACGACATAGAGGTGGCTTTCACCTTCCGTGGGCGCCCGGTATCGAGTCTGGACTTCACCTACTTCGACGGTCGCGACTGGTGCCCCATCACCAGCGTCGCAGACGGACGTGGGCTGATGGAGATGGCCGAGGGCTACAGCGGGCAGACGCTGCAGGCGCGCCTGGAATACGAATACCGCACGGAGGCCCATATCGACCGCGAGCTGGAAGGCGTGCTGGCGGTGGTGCCGTCGCTGGCTTTCCCGAAGGCGACGAAGACCTTTAGCGCGAAAGCCCCGGGGGAGGCGGCCCCCGAGGAACGTGTCTCGCAGAACCAGGCAGGTCGCCAGACGGCCCTACCCTCGGCCCTAACGGACGACAAGGCCTACGCCGACGTCGTGACGCGCGTGCTCGCAGCCATCCGTAGCCGCAGCTATCAGTCGGCGAGCGGCTGCTTCACCGACGAGGGCCGCGACGTGTTTCAGCGTCTGGTGCAGTACGGGCAGGCCCGCCTGGTGGGGACGCCTCAGCCTGTTTTCCATCGCTCGGCGGACGGCGTGGTGTGCCGTGGCGTGCAGATGTCCTTCAGCTTCGCCCATGGACTGCGTAAGTCGTTCGTGGAAGAAGTGGTGTTCACCTTCGATACCGATGCCCGCATCAAGAATGTCAGCTTCGGTCTCGGACAGGTGGCCGAGCAGGATATCCTGTGCAAGGGCGTCTGGGACGAGAACGTGCGCGTGACCATCATGCAGTTTCTCGAGAATTACAAGACGGCCTATGCGCTGAAGCGTCTGGACTATCTGAACACCATCTTCGACGACAATGCCGTCATCATTACCGGCAGTGTGGCGCGCAACTCGGGGCAGCGCGGCCTACGTCTGGACACCGACTCGCGCCGCTTCACCCAGAAAGACGTGCGCTACAACCGCCAGACCAAGGAACAGTATATGCGCAACCTGCGGCGCTGCTTCGACAGCAACGAGTTCGTGAACATACGCTTCTCCAGCAACGATGTCGTGAAACTGGGCAAGGGCGGCGAGATGTACTCCATACAAATCGAGCAGGACTACTACAGCACCACCTACGGCGACCATGGCTATCTCTTTCTGATGGTGGACCTGAACGATGCGGAGCACCCGCTCATCAAGGTGCGCACGTGGCAGCCGGAGAAGGACCCGAACTTCGGACTTTACGGACCGGGCGACTTCAAATGAGGAAGGTGCTGAGGGGTTGAGGAGATGAGGAAGTGAGGAAAGAAGTGGGTGGGCAGTCTTAGTTATCCATGAAGGTTGAATAGAGATTGACGATAAGCTTGACGTCGAATCTTGAAGTGCCGAGCGTCGCAAGCGGCGGGCGGACGTGTTTTTATTTGCGACGTCAATCAGCGTCCATCTTGTTGTCAATCTGTTTGAATGGTATGGTTTTGATAAAGAGGGGGATAGCGGGCTGCTTGTGTGTTTAGGGGGCAGGCCGATGGTCGGGAGAAGAGGGGAGCTGAGGAGATGCTTGCAGCGAGAGGGGGACGAGACTCACGGCACACTTGAAAAAGACTCACGGCACACTCGAAAAAAAGTTAAGGGAAAAATGGGAAAAACTCAAGGCACTTTTGAGTGAAAGTTAAGGGAAAAAAGAGGAAAACTCAAGGCACTTTTGAGTGAAAGTTAAGGGGGAAAAAGGGAAAACTTACTGGACTTTTGTACCACAGGTTACACGGGTTGAACAAATTCATTTTACTATCGTAAGTTCTCCAGTACCACAGATTACACAGATTTAACAGATTCTTTTTCACCTTTTCAATGCTTCAAGGTTTAAATCTTTCAATTACACAGATTCCCTGCGAAAGGCTTCGCAGCTTTTGCGAGGTAGGGGAGAAGGCCCTCTCCCCGCTCTTCCGTGAGGGAGAGAGCCTCGCTATCGCTCGAAAGCTGCGCGCCAGCCAGCTTCCCTCCCTCATGGGAGGGGGCGGGGGTGGGACTGCTCGTTCGGGGGGAGAGACTGGGAATCTGTGTAATACCGAACTGGAATCATCACGTAAAGGACAGGCTAAATCTGTGGAATCTGTGGTTCTTTGAACAGCTGAGACTTGAAAAGTTAACCTGCGAAATCCGTGCAATCTGTGGTACCGTGAACGGCGAAACGTGAGTCGAGAAATGAAGGGTAGGGGGGAACAAAGGCTTGTCCGGGGCGTTAAGAAGTCGAAGGAATACAGGCGCAAGGGCGAAGGCCAGGAGTAGACTTCTTAACGGGCCGGCAGGTGCCGACGCTTAGAACTCGATGATGCGTCCGCCGTCGCTGTCGGCAAAGCGCCGCAGGAGGTCTTGGATGAAGGCGGCGCAGGCACGTACGTTTGTGCTGTTGCCGTCGTACCCGTTGACGATGGCGAGGAGGTGTGTGCTGTCTAAGGAGAGCTTGGTGCGCTCGTTGTCGCTGGTGGGGGTGCCTATGCCCCCGATGGCATCGCGGTAGACTGGCAGCCCGGCGATGTTCAGCGGCCCGCGCCCGATGCCTTCGTAGGGTTCTCCTTCGCGCCCGATGCCGAGGGTGATGGACAAATTCTTCTGCTCGGGAGCCTCGTCCGGCGCGGCGGCAGGGCAGATTTTGTCGGCGTCGAAGCCGCCGATGCTGTAGCCGTAGGCGATGGAAGCCAGGTTGATGAGGTCGACCACGGTGGAGACGCGGTAGAGATCGTTGCCCTTGAGGGTGCGTCGCACCAAGGCCTCGCCGGATGGACGGTAGCGGCTGGGATCCTTTCCGCAGCGGCGGTAGGCGGTTCGTGTGGCTTCGATGGAGGGCATCAGCTTGATGCTGTCGGTGGTGTAGCGCTGGCGGTAGTCGGCGATGAAGCTGTCGATCTGCTGCCAGAGGGCCTCGCTGAAGTCGGTGTTGCGGATAGGCGCAAAGACAGCGGCGCCCACGAACTCGGGGCACCGCTCTCTGATTTCCGGGGAAACGCGTATGTCGATCATTTCTTTATTTCCTGATAGCCTTCTTCATGTTGACGCCGCGGATGCCGCGTGGTGCCGTGACGGCAGCGTCGGAGGGTACTGTGGCGATGCTGTCAGCCTCGGCGCGCGTCTGTGCGGGCGCATAGTAAGGGCTGTAGTAGCCGCCGTAGCCGTAGGAATCCCAGTAGCGGTCGTAGTTGCGCAGGTTGAAGTAGGTCTCGTTCTCCAGCGTGACAGGGTTGGCGATGTATCCGCTGAAGTAGTCGCGTGTGAGGCTGTAGTCCACGATGGCGCAGTCGAGGTTGGGGTCGTCGAAGGTCAGGTAAAGGATGCGGTTGTGCACCTCCCAGTCGAAATAGTTGGTAATGGATCCGCGGCGGTAGTAGTCGATTTCGACGCCCGTGCCGCGGCTGTAGCTCCATCCTGTGTTGAACTCCAGCTCGGAGCCGCGTGCCCGTTCGCCGTTGTAGTACATGTCCATGTCGCCGAACCAGTGTCCTTGCACCACGTAGAAACCAATCTCTTCGTCCTTGTCCATGCAGCTGCTGAGACTGAACAGAGCGATGAGCAAGATGCTCATCATGGAGATATTCTTGTACAGTGTTTTCATAATTCGATATGTTTTTTAGTGGTTTGACGCTGCAAAGGTACGTCGTGTCGTCGAGCCTTGCAAGCGATAGTTCCTATTTCTCGATGGGGAAATCCCTACAGTCCGCGGGCTTTGTAGATGAGGTCCTTGGCCTGGTTGATTTGTTGCAGCTTCTTCTCAGCCGCCAGGCGTATGTCTTCTCCCAGCGTAGCCACGCGGTCGGGATGGTGCTTGACCACCATGCGCTTGTAGGCCGCCCGCACCTCGTCGTCGGTCGCCGTCTCGGGAATCTCCAGCACGGCATACGCATCTTTGAGCGAGGTGGAGCCCAGTCCCAGCATCGAGTTGAGGTTCGCTTCGGACAGGCCGAGGTTGCTGCTCACCTCGCGCAGGACGCTGATCTCCTCTGTGGCTACGTGTCCGTCGGCCTTGGCCAGCATAGCCAGCAGCGACAGCAGTTGCAGGCGCTGCGATTCGTTCAGCACCATGGACAGCTGCTGGCAGACGTCGATGATCGTCCGGCGGTAGGCGCCGGGCTGCTGGGCATCCATCTGCCGCTGCCGTTCAAACAGCTTGAGCATGATGTCGTTGCCCTGCTCTACGGCCGTCTCTCCGAAGTTCTGCCGGAGGAACTGGCGCATCGTCTCCATCTCGCTGTGCATGATCTTGCCGTCGGCCTTGATGACGTAGCTGGCCAGCGTCAGCAGCGAGAAGAGAAAGCCGTTGCGCGTGCCTTCGTCCGAGGACGGAGAGGGGTTGGCATAGTAGCCTGTGCCGCTTTGCGCCATGCCATTGTCTTGCGCCACGGCATCAAAGAGAGCGCCCAGCACGAAGCCTGCCAGTGCGCCCAGCGGACCGGCCGACATGAGACCGAGGAATCCGCCTATCCATTTAGCGTTTGCCATTGAGGTATGCGATGTTTAGCGTTTTGTGCGTGCAAAGGTACGATATTTAAGTGGAAAAAGGAAAGTGAAAAGTGAAAAAGTGGAAAGTGAAAAGTGAAAAATGAAAAGTGAATAGTAAATAATGAAAGACTGAAGGTGGAAACGAGGAAAAGGAAAGAGGAATAAAGGAAGGCAAAAAGCGAAAGGAGAGAAGTGAAAAACAGGAGATGAAGCGGCAAAAGGAAGAAAAAAACGAGAGGGTAGATACATTTTTTACATTTCACTTTCCCGTTTTTCACTTTTTTCGTACCTTTGCGCCGCTTAATAAGACCATATAATTATAGAAGAACATGGCATTGAAAATTGTTGTGCTGGCCAAGCAAGTGCCAGACACCCGCAACGTAGGCAAGGACGCCATGACCGCCGAAGGGACGGTCAACCGTGCCGCCCTGCCTGCCATTTTTAACCCCGAAGATTTGAACGCGCTGGAGCAGGCGTTGCGCCTGAAGGAGCAGAACCCCGGGTCTACCGTGGGTGTGCTCACGATGGGTCCTCCCCGTGCCGGCGAGATTATCCGCCAGGGCCTCTATCGCGGTGCCGATACAGGCTGGCTCCTTACCGACCGTCTCTTTGCCGGCGCCGATACCCTTGCCACGAGCTATGCGCTGGCCACCGCCATCAAGAAGATTGGCGACGTGGACATCGTCATCGGCGGCCGTCAGGCTATCGACGGTGACACCGCACAGGTGGGACCGCAAGTGGCGCAGAAACTGGGCCTGAATCAGGTGACGTATGCCGAAGAGATCCTCAGCGTGAAGGACGGCATCGCCACGATTCGCCGCCACATCGACGGCGGAGTGGAGACGGTGGAAGCCCCTCTGCCCGTAGTCATCACGGTGAACGGCAGCGCAGCGCCCTGTCGTCCGCAGAACGCCAAACTGGTGATGAAGTACAAGCGCGCCACATGCCCCATGGAACGCCCGGCGGGCGACGGCGCCACGGACGCCTATGCTTACCTCTACGACGAGCGCCCCTACCTGACACTCAACCAGTGGAGCGTGGCCGACGTGGACGGCGACCCCAATCAGTGTGGCCTGGCCGGCTCTCCCACCAAGGTGAAGGCTGTGAAGAACATCGTTTTCCAGGCGAAGGAGTCGAAGACTTTGACGGCTTCTGATGCTGATGTCGAGGGTATGATCAAAGAATTGTTGGAAGAAAAGATTATTGGCTAAAAAGAGATATGAATAATGTATTTGTTTATGTAGAGATAGAAGGTACGCAGGTACAGGAAGTGTCTCAGGAGCTGCTGACCAAGGGCCGCAAGCTCGCCAATACCCTCGGTGTGGAACTGCACGCCGTGGTGGCCGGTACGGGTATCAAAGGTAAGGTCGAGGAGCAGATACTGCCCTACGGCGTGGACAAGCTCTTTGTCTTCGATGGCGAAGGGCTCTTCCCCTACACTTCGGCTCCGCACACCGACATCCTCGTCAACCTCTTCAAAGAAGAGCAACCGCAGATCTGCCTGATGGGCGCAACGGTCATCGGCCGCGACCTCGGGCCCCGCGTCTCGTCGTCCCTCACCAGCGGCCTTACGGCCGACTGCACGGAACTGGAAATCGGCGAGTACGACGACAAGAAGAGCGGCAAGCACTACGATCAGCTGCTCTACCAGATTCGTCCCGCCTTCGGCGGTAACATCGTCGCCACCATCGTCAACCCCGACCACCGTCCTCAGATGGCAACGGTGCGCAGCGGCGTGATGCAGAAAGCTGTCTACGAAGGCGCGTGCCGCAAGGAGGTCGTCTATCCCGAGGTCAGCAAGTATGTCTCTGCCGAGGCTTATGTCGTGAAGGTCCTCGACCACCACGTAGAGGCCGCTAAGCACAACCTGAAGGGCGCTCCCATCGTCGTCGCCGGCGGTTACGGCATGGGCTCGAAGGAAGGCTTCGACATGCTGTTCGAACTGGCCAAAGTGCTGCACGGCGAAGTAGGCGGTTCGCGCGCTGCCGTGGATGCAGGCTTCTGCGACCACGACCGCCAGATCGGTCAGACCGGTGTCACCGTGCACCCGAAGGTTTATATCGCTTGTGGTATCTCCGGACAGATTCAGCACATCGCCGGTATGCAGGACTCCGGTATCATCATCAGCGTCAACAGCGACCCCGATGCTCCTATCAACAAGATTGCCGACTATGTCATCGTCGGCACGGTGGAAGAGGTCGTTCCGAAGCTCATCAAGTACTACAAGCAGAATTCGAAGTAAGGTGAAAGCATTAGACTATTTCCTCCTCATTTGTGCCATTGCGCTGCTGGGCGTAGCCTATTATATAAATACGAAAGGCAATGCAGAACATGCAGCTTTAGTCAACTTCTGTGCAGTTACGTGCGGTGTTGCTTTTGGCTCAAGATTAGGTGGCAGACAGTATAAGAAGAACCAAGAAAACAAATAAGAATTTATGGCAAACTACTATACCGATCATCCCGAAATCGCGTTTCACCTCAGCCATCCGCTGATGAAGCGCATCGTAGACCTCAAGGAGAAGGGCTACGAAGACAAGGATAAGTACGCCGATGCTCCCGTCGACTACGATGATGCTATCGAGAATTACAAGTCGATTCTCGACATCACGGGCGACGTGGCCGCTAACATCATCGAGCCCAACTCCGAGAGTGTGGACCTCGAAGGACCGCACCTCGAGAACGGTCGCATGATTTATGCCTCCAAGACATTCGAGAACCTCGATGCCACGCGCAAGGCTGGCCTTTGGGGTGTCTCCATGCCCCGTCGCTATGGCGGTCTGAACCTTCCGAACACCGTCTTCTCGATGCTCAGCGAGGTCATCTCTGCTGCCGATGCCGGCTTCCAGAACATCTGGAGCTTGCAGAGCTGTATTGACACCCTCTACGAGTTCGGCTCGGAGGAGCAGCGTCAGAAGTACATCCCCCGCATCTGCGCCGGCGAGACGATGTCGATGGACCTCACCGAGCCTGATGCCGGTAGCGACCTGCAGCGCGTGATGCTGAAGGCTACCTTCGACGAGAAGGAGAACTGCTGGC
>CAMVFC010000108.1 GCA_947166655.1 uncultured Prevotellaceae bacterium | reverse complement strand
TTATTTGCGTCGTCAATCGACATCAATCTTAACGTCAATCTAATCAGATAAATGTATTTCCACGAGGATTGACGACAAGATTCTTGAAGTGTCAAGCGTCACAAGTGCCGAGCGGACGAGGATTGACGTCTAATATAAAGCAGCAGGCAGGCGGGTTATTTGCGTCGTCAATCGACATCAATCTTAACGTCAATCTAATCAAATAAATGTTTTTCCACGAAGATTGACGACAAGATTGACGAGGATTGACGTCTAAAAAATCATCACGTAGTCACTTTGTTTGCGTCGCCCACTCGGCACTTGTGACGCTTCAAGAATCATCGTCCATCTGAACGTCCATCTTAACAGCCGGAAGACCCTTGCTCCGCAGAACCATGAAGGGCCGAGCTTCGTAGCCCGACCCTTCGATGTGGATGACCCTTATATCAGTCGATATAGGGTGTATGGCAGCGTGCGGCTGTTTAGTTGTTCCAGTCGTCGTCCCAGACGTTGTAGCTGCTGCCGCCGGAGGCACGGTCTTCCTTGACCAGGACGACATCTTCGTCAGCACCTTTTGCGTACTTGTTCAAGGATTCGGCAATCAGTGTCTCACAACCCAGCCACTGGGTCTTGAGAGAGGGGATTAGATATATCTTTTTCATAGCGAAAATCATTTAGTGTTGGTGAATGAATTCGAGTGTAGTTTGCTTATACAAGGGTGTAGAGCTGCGTTTACTTGACGAGTACCTTCTTGCCGTTGATGATATACAGGCCGCGAGCGGGCTTGCTGATGCGGCGTCCTTGCAGGTCGTAGCAGACGGATTTCATCTGCTCGCTGTTGAGGCTTCCGATGCCATCGGCCAAAGCGAAGCGGAAGGTCTTCACGCTGCTGCCGCCAGTGCTGGCAGGCAGATAAGCCTTGAAGCCGGGGATGGTCGTTGCGCCGTCGGCGTAGAAGCCAACTCCGTGACTGCCAGTAGCGAGGATGTAGCTGCCTGCAGGACGGGCGATAGCTGCCACTTTACCTGTCAAAACGTTGCTGTCAACGTCGTTGCCGCCTGTGGTGATGTCGAAGTTGTAGGTAGCAGCCTCACCAGCGAGTATGACACCCGTATTGGCGGGAATGATGCCGCCCTCGATGCGCGTCAGCATTAAGTACTCGCCCTCGTCGGCAGCCACGTAAGCGGTAACTCCCGAGGGGATGGTCAGCGCTACAGGAGCGTAGAGGGTAGCATAACCGGCAGGGGTGATGGTGACGGGCAGGGTGGTGACTTTTTCGAGGAAGTAGCGATAGTGTGCATCTGTGGCATTTCCACCAGCTGCATCCGTGAAATAAGCCCCAGAATAACGTTGTGTATATAATGAACGCCCACCATTGTTAAACTCAATTCTGAAAGCCTTAGCTTCTGTGGATTCTATGGATTCGAAGGTTATCTTGGTTGCTGATGCACCTGCCGTTCCAATCTTCAATTGACTGTTATTGTTCACGGGCTGTAGTCCATTAGCAAACCCCGTCAAATAGTTCCCATCGTAATAGAACACGGTCGTGTTGTCATTAGCTGTTCCTTCCACAAAGCCTACACGGTTATCTTTATATGTGCTGTTATTTACATCTGTCTGCGTATTGCTGGATGTAAGATAAAGGTCGGATGAAGGAGCCGGGTTTTGGTATGCTTCTTTATTCGTGGTAGAAGCCTTGATGCGAAGGAAATCGCCAGCTTGAGGAACATTCAGCGTCAAATGTGATGTTGGATTTTCCAATGTTGTCGTATATGTAGTTAACTGAGCGGCTGTCAAGGCAACTGCTGTTGTAGCTGAAAGATAGGCCTCTTGCATGCCTGCCAGAGCATCGCCAGAATATTGACCATATTCAGAACCAATGAGTCCCTGTGCTGACTGGTATGACGTGCATGCAGCAATTAGATTAGCATCCAATGTGGCAAAGTCTGTGGGATTGTAGAAGCCAATTGAGGGGCCATCATGTTTTGGTGCGAGAGTCCATACTCCCAGGAGAGCATCTGTGCCACCCAAAACAGAATTAACGGAAAGATACAGACTTGTTGAGGGGATGAACCACGCGTATATTGTGCCGCATTTGTCTGTGGTAGAGGTGGCGTAAGTCATCGACGTTGCTGTCTCCGACAGCGTTACTGCTCCTTTATTATGTGAGGGAGAGCTTGTGTTGCTGAAAATGTATTTTCCCGTATAAGAATTCTTGATGGTAAATGTGATATTCAGATCGGAAATTGCGGGATAAACAGCCCATTTGTACTTTTCATTCTCTGTGTAAACTCCGTTTTCTTGGATATTTGTTGGAACATCACCGTTGTGAACGTTGACATCTTCGCCATTATCATTTGCATGCCAGTAGAAACAAGACCCATCACTGATAGAGTAGCCGCTCTTGTGGTCAAAACTGTTAATGTATGTCCAGTTATCAACCCCATTAGAAGAGATTGCGAACGGGAAGTTGATGGTGGCTGTAAATGTAGTCCCATCCCACACTTTGTCGCTAAGAGTATATCCGACACAACCCGTGAGCGGAGGTTCTGTTGTTCCTGCTGCTCCAATATAGGTTCCGGAATAAGTCGCACCATTAGCGTCTGTTAGTGTATAATCAATTGTATGTGTATAAACTACCGTTATGGTATTGTCTGCGATAGAAAAAGAACTTGTATAATTGTCGATTTCGTGAACGGTAATATCACCTTCGGCGATGCTTCCAGCGACAAAGAAGCCGCCGTTCTTTGCATTTTGCCCATTATAGGTGACATAACCATTTGCATTGCCTTGTATCACGACATTGTAAAGACCTGCATTGACGTCAGCAGTTTCAAATGTCCAACGATTATCGGTCGCTCCAGAGCCGCCATCAGTCCATGTGGTGAGTTTTGTATCGTTACCCGAATTAGTTAGGTTAATAGCTTCAGTGAAATAGAAGTCAGGACCTTCGGCAACAGAGCCAATATTGAGGGTTTCGTAAGTTGTCGTTCCGATAGTAAGAGGTAAGCCTTCGCCATTGATAATGGATAAAGATGAACCATTATTTGTCACTTTCCAAATTTCGCCATTGGTGCCACTACGTGGAGAGTGATGGTATGTCGCATTCTCACCTTTGCCTACGAAGTTACTATACAGATAGGGATAACGATTTGTATCCATACCCTTGAAATAGTAATAACCACTTGGAATAGTAGGTTCAATAACCCAAGTAGTTCCTTGCCAATCGTTGCCTCTGGGGTCATAGTTCCCGACTCCTGTATTTGAGTTGTTGGCATCGCAGCAACTACCATTGGATATGCTGGCAGTTTTGCTGATTGAGAGGCCATTGGCATTGACTCCGTTTGGAAGGATATAAACAGTCTCTCCTGTTCCGCTGGTTTGCCATGAAGTTGTCATTGCTGTGCCATCAAAGTTGTGAGCAATAACACCATTCATAGCATTGCCAGACGTATTGTCATCGGCCGCAGTGAAGTACCATACAGACCCATCCTTGAAGTCCACATGAGTCATTGCCTGTCCTGAACCGTTGGAGGACAGATAGCCACCACGATTATAGGACTTGATACTATAATACTTGGGAGAACTTAAGTTGGTTGTCAGCTGAGGGATTGCCAGTTGAGGATCAACTTGATAGGTAATCGTGATTGCCGTAGCATCGAAAGCACCGTTGCCTGTTCCTGCGGTCTTAGCCATAGTAAAAGAAACGGATTGGCTATTGAGACCCGATACATTCAGTGTGACATCAGTGCCTGCGAAATCCAGATATGTAACGGTATTGCCGTCACCATCTGTGATTGTTCCTGTTGTAGGAGTGATACGCTCCACGTCACCGTTACTTCCGTTCCAAGCACTATGACCAGTAATGCTGTAGTCTGTAATAATGTATCCGCCACTTACTGAAAGCGTATAATCACCTGCAAAGATTTTGCCGTTTCCTTGGTTGTATGCCATGCTGCCGCTACAGGTCATTGTCATGGCAGGCGTACCATTAGATTTCCATACCAGTTTACCACTGAATGAACCTACAGACGAATAGGTGCTAATCGAGTACGTGATTGTACCTGTCTGCGCCCACGCCCCGCCGACGCCCAGCGTCAGCAGAGCCATTAAGAAGAGTAGAAGTTTTTTCATTTGTAGAGTGTTTAGTTAAAAAAGGTTTATTGTTTAGGTAAGTGGCGTGCAGGCTTGTCGGGCGCTGTCGCCGTATGTTCGTTCTCTCTCTCTCGAGATTGCGCGGCAAATATAACTAAAGTTCTTTGAATCATCCTCATCTTTTGTCCACTTTTTTGCGTTTGGCGGGAAAAAAAGAGCGATGAGCCGCTGTCGGCAGGGTGGCGCACGAACACTTTTGCCATCCGAAAACGATTTTCTTGGCGCTTTGTCGGTCGATTCTCAACATTTTGTTGTATCTTTGACGCCGAAATGTATAAAAATAGCTGCCGATGAGTACCATTGTAGGTCAAACTGCTGTCAGGCAACGCCTGCTGGCCGACTTGCGTGCCGACCGTGTGCCCCATGCCCTGATGCTGTGCGGCCCCGAAGGTTCGGGGAAGCTGGCCATCGCCGTGGAGTTCGCCCGTGCCTTGCTCTGCCAGCATCCCCGGGAGGACGGCAGTGCCTGCGGCGAGTGCACGTCGTGCAAGATGGCCGCCAAGCTGGAGCACCCCGACCTGCACTTCACCTTCCCCATCGTGAAGGCCTCGAAGATCAAGGATGCGAAGGACGCCATCAGCGACTATTATATTAAGGAGTGGCGCGCGCGCGTCCTCGAAAGCCCTTACTTCGACCTGAACGACTGGCTCGAGGACATGGGCGCTGCCAACCAGCAGGCCACTTACTATGTGGCCGAGAGCGACAACATACAGCGCAAGCTCGTGCTGAAGTCCAACCAGGGTGGCCGCAAGGTCATGGTGGTATGGCTGCCCGAGAAGATGAACCAGGAGACGGCAAACAAGCTGCTGAAGCTCTTCGAGGAACCGCCCGCAGGGACGCACTTCATCATGGTGAGCGAGGAGCCCGACCTGGTGCTGGGCACCATCCTCAGCCGCACACAGCAGCTGCTGGTGCCGCCCCTCTCGCCCGAGGAGTACCGGCAGGCCCATCCGCCCAAGGATGAACGCCTGTTCCTCGACCTCTTCATCATGCTCATGCGCCTGGCCTACCAGCGCAAGGTCAAGGAGATGCGCGCGTGGAGCGAGCAGCTCGCCGCCATGGGACGCGAGCCCCAGAAGCATTTCCTGGCGTTCTGCCAGCGACAGGTGCGCGAGAACTTCGTCTACAACTTCCACCAGCCCGAGCTCAACCGCCAGAGCGACGACGAGGCCGCCTTCAGCCGTAACTTCGCACGCTTCATCAACGAGCGCAACGTCATCCCCATCACCGAGGAGCTGGCACGCGCCGAGACCGACATCGCACAGAACGTCAACGCCAGGATGGTGTTCTTCGACCTGACCCTGAAGATGATCGTGCTACTGATACAATAACGCCTCACCGTCCGATAGGATTTATTCAGCATGACGCTGCGTAAGGCGGACGGACATTTATACCAAGTCATACATTTAATCTTCAACATGATGGAAGAAATTCAGAATACGAACGATACGAAGGTCCCTCGCCCTTTGGAGAGGGAGCAGGGGGGTGAGGTCACCCTTCCCACCTTCAACGGCTCCCGGGGCCTCATCTACCGGGGCTGCCCCAAGCAGAGCTGCCAGCTGAATGTCTACGACTACCTGGCCGACATCCCCGGCAATGCCGACGTGACCGACCTCGTGGAGGTGCAGTTCAAGAACACCCGCAAGGGCTTCTACCACAACAGCAACAACCTCCCCCTGGAGAAGGGCGACATCGTCGCCGTCGAGGCTTCGCCCGGACACGACATCGGCACGGTGACGCTCACGGGCAAGCTCGTCCTGCTGCAGATGAAGCGTACGCCGCCGCGTAACCCCGACGACATCAAGCGCATCTACCGCAAGGCACGCCCCGTAGACATGGAGAAATACGAGGAGGCCAAGGCACGCGAGCACGAGACGATGATCCGTTCGCGCCAGATTGCCAAGGACCTCGGCCTGGAGATGAAGATCGGCGACGTCGAGTACCAGGGCGACGGCAACAAGGCCATCTTCTACTACATCGCCGACGGACGTGTCGACTTCCGCCAGCTCATCAAGGTGCTGGCCGAAGCCTTCCACGTGCGCATCGAGATGAAGCAGATTGGTGCCCGCCAGGAGGCCGGGCGCATCGGCGGCTTCGGACCCTGCGGCCGCGAGCTGTGCTGCACCACGTGGATGAAGAACTTCGTCAGCGTGGGCACGGCCGCCGCGCGCTTTCAGGATCTCTCGCCGAATCCGCAGAAGCTGGCCGGACAGTGTGCCAAGCTCAAGTGCTGCATGAACTACGAGGTCGACCAGTATGTCGAGGCCTCCCGCCGCCTGCCCAGCCGTGAGATCACCCTCTCCACCATTGATGGCGACTACTACTTCTTCAAGGCCGATATCCTGGGCGGCACCGTCACTTATTCCACCGACAAGCGCATCGCTGCCAACCTGGTCACCATCAGCGCACGGCGCGCCATGGACGTCATCGCCATGAACCGCGAGGGCAAGAAGCCCGATTCCCTGGACAACACCGTCAAGGCTGCTCCTCAGCGCAACGTTGACCTGGCCACGCAGGAGGACCTGACACGCTTTGACCAGGTGAAGAAGAAAAAGAAGAGAAAGAAGAAACCCTCGACGAACCAGAATCAGTAAGCCCTGCCCATGCGTTTCTCGTACCTCATCCTGCCGGCAGTCCTTCTGCTGTGTGCGGCCTGCCGGCCGCGCACGCCGTTCCATAGGTACCTGCCTGTGCCGACCGAGGGGTGGGACCGCACAGACACCCTGCGCTTCGACTTCGTGCCGAGGGACACGGGCGGTGTCTTCCGGACAAGCCTCGGACTGCGCTTCACCGAGGCGATGCCCTATCAGGACCTGTGGCTCGTGGTCGAGCGGCGCATCGCTCACCGCCGGGACGTCCGCGCCCACCGCGACACGCTCCATGTGCCCTTGGGCACCGACCGTGGCCGCTGGACGGTGGAGGGTAGCGTGCTGCACGAGACGGAGGTGCGCGCAGACACCTTCTCCCTGACCCGCACGCAACCCGTCAGCTTCCTTGTCTACCATGTGATGTCGCGGCAATCGCTGCCGGGAGTCACCGAAGTAGGGGTGAAAGTGGAGCGAATCACTGAAAATAGGTATTGAAAGCGCAAAAAAATCGGCATTTGTTTGGTGGAATCATCAAAAGTAAGTACTTTCGCGGCGTGAATCTTTCACACGAATCATTAAACATTAATCATTAAAAACGAATAAAGACTATGGCTTACGTAATTGGCGAAGACTGCGTTGCTTGCGGAACTTGCATCGACGAATGCCCCGTTGGCGCTATCTCTGAAGGCGATATCTACTCCATCAACCCCGATGAGTGCACCGAGTGCGGCACATGCGCTGACGCGTGCCCCTCTGGCGCTATCAGCCTCCCCTGATTTCTGTCACAGCAGAACACGTACAGAGTCCTCCCCGCAGCTTCCGCTGCCCGGAGGACTTCTTCTTTTCCGTCAAGAAAGGAATGCCATCTGCCCGAAAAGCAGCGACTTTCTTGCTTATCTCGCAAAATCGACCTACCTTTGCGTCATCAATCCTTATTTATGAGTAAATCATTCAATGAATATCAACCACAATGATTCAACTTGACACTACAAAAGTCGCTCCCTTCGTGAGCGCAGAGGCCGTCAACGCACTGGCAGCCCGTGCCGAAGAGGCACAGAAAGCACTGGAGGCAGGCACCTGCCCCGGCAACGATTTCCTTGGATGGCTGCATCTGCCCAGCAGCATCACCCCCGACTTTCTGGCCGACATCAAGGCCACGGCACAGGTGCTGCGCCAGGAGTGCGAGGCCGTCGTCGTAGCCGGTATCGGCGGCAGCTATCTCGGTGCCAAAGCCGTCATCGAAGCCCTCTCGAACAGCTTCCAGTGGCTCGTGGCCGACGGCAAGAACCCCGTCATCCTCTTCGCAGGCAATAACATCGGCGAGGACTATCTCTCCGAGCTGACAGCTTACCTCAGCGGCAAGCGCTTCGGCGTCATCAACATCTCCAAGAGCGGCACCACCACCGAGACCGCCCTGGCTTTCCGCCTGCTGAAGAAGCAGTGCGAGCAGCAGCGTGGCAAGGATGTCGCACGCAAGGTCATCGTCGCCATCACCGACGCCAAGCGCGGTGCTGCACGTACCTGTGCCGACAAGGAGGGCTACAAGAGCTTCGTCATCCCCGACAACGTCGGCGGACGCTTCAGCGTGCTCACCCCGGTGGGGCTGCTGCCCATCGCCGTGGCTGGCTTCGACATCGACGCCCTCGTACGTGGCGCACAGGATATGGAGAAGACGGCTGCCGCTCCCTTCGCCGAGAACCCTGCTGCCCAGTACGCCGCCACACGCTATGCCCTCTACACCGCGGGCAAGAAGATTGAGATCCTGGCCAACTACCAGCCCAAGCTGCACTTCATGGCAGAATGGTGGAAACAGCTCTATGGCGAGAGCGAGGGTAAGGACGGCAAGGGCATCTATCCCGCCAGCGTCGACCTGACCACCGACCTGCACTCCATGGGGCAGTGGATCCAGGAAGGCGAGCGCACCATCTTCGAGACCGTCATCAGCGTGGAGCAGCCCGAGCATAGCCTGCTCTTCCCCCACGACGAGGAGAACCTCGACGGCCTCAACTTCCTTGCCGGCAAACGTGTCGACGAGGTGAACAAGATGGCCGAGCTGGGCACACAGCTGGCACATGTCGACGGCGGCGTGCCCAATATCCGCATCGCCATCGAACGTCTCGACGCCTACCACCTCGGACAGCTCATCTACTTCTTCGAGAAAGCCTGCGGCATCCACTGCCAGCTCCTCGGTGTCAACGCCTTCAACCAACCCGGCGTCGAAGCCTACAAGAAGAACATGTTCGCCCTGCTGGGTAAGCCGGGCTACGAGAAGGAAACGGCTGCCATCAAAGAAAGGCTGAAGTAAAGAAAAAAGACGGACTCTCCCCCCG
>CAMVFC010000107.1 GCA_947166655.1 uncultured Prevotellaceae bacterium | reverse complement strand
GACGCCACCTTGATTGTCCCAAGCCGTATTTCTGTCACATGGGGCACAAAACGGCTTTTTCCCCTTAACTTTCGGCTGAAAGTGCCTTGAGTTTCCTCCTTTTTCCCCTTAACTTTTGGCTGAAAGTGCCTTGAGTTTTCTCCTTTTCCCCTTAACTTTCGGCTGAAAGTGCCTTGAGTTTCCTCTTTTTCCCCCTTAACTTTCGGCTGAAAGTGCGCCGAGGTCCTTCCCCCTTTTCGCTGCAATGCAAATGAACCGATTGAGGTAAAAACTCCTGCAAAAAAGTTATTTTAGGCCCATTTTAGGCCGAGATCTATCACTTCTATCACCTATCTATCATCTCATCTATCACTTTGTACGCGTCTTGTTAACAGCGTGTTAGCTCCATTTTGTGATAGAGTGATAGATGTTTTCGGGAAAATGTTGAGTGCGCGTGCGCGATGAAGAGCATCAAAACAAGCATGGAACACCCCCGATCGGTTTCCTTGTACCGAACAGACGCTATTATACGAACCGCAGATTGCACTCTAACTTTGCGGTTCTCTGAGCCATCGACACCCAAGAAAATGCATGATGTCCTCTTGTATCCTGTTTTTTACTGCGAATCAACCGAATTGTACGAATAACGTGAGTTCACGTACAATTCTATTCAACCACTCATTCATATTTGTAAGATTGGGGAAGGTTTCTTCTGTTTGGGCTGCCGGGTCGTTTTTGTCCGGTTCGTGTTGTTTTTTCCGACTTTCTTTGGCTCTTCTTCGTCTATTTGCTAACTTTGCGCGCAGAAAAGCTCAAATCTATATCGATTTCACTTTATGAAGAAATACCTTCTTGATCTCAGTGTACGCTGTGTTTCCTGCCCGCGTCCGGGTTATGTGCAGCTTCAGCTGACGACGATGTCGGGAGCGCCTCTTCCAGAGATGCAGCCAGGGCAGTTTGTGGAGGTGCGTGTCGACGGCTCTTCCTCTACCTTTTTGCGGCGTCCCATCAGCATCAACCGTGTCGACCGCGAGGCGAACGAACTATGGTTGCTCGTCCATGTGGTGGGCGATGGCACACGCTGGATGGCGAACCTGTCTGCTGGCGACGTGGTGAACGTCATGCTCCCCCTCGGTCGTGGCTTTATGCTGCCTTCAGCACCGCTGCAGACGTCTGCGGGCTTGCAGGAGCGTTATCTGCTCGTCGGCGGTGGCGTCGGCACGGCCCCTCTGCTTTATCTGGGTGAAGAACTTGTTCGCGCGGGTGCGCGTCCTATCTTTTTATTAGGTGCACGCACGTGTGACGATCTTCTCCAGCTCGACCTGTTCCGTCGTTTGGGCGACGTGTGTCTGACCACCGAGGACGGTTCGGCAGGCGAGCGTGGTTTTGTTACGCAGCACAGTCTCTGGCAGACCACTCCTCCTCCCGCACGTATCTACACCTGTGGGCCGAAGCCGATGATGCAGGCCGTAGCCCGTCTGGCGCGTGAGCGCAGGATACCCTGCGAGGTATCGCTTGAGAACCTCATGGCCTGCGGCCTCGGGGCTTGTCTTTGTTGTGTCGAGGACACCGTGGACGGGCACGTCTGTGTCTGTCAGCAAGGTCCTGTTTTCTCCATCGATAAATTGAAATGGTAATGTCCGATTTGAAAACCCATATAGGTTCTCTCTCCTTGAAGAACCCTGTCATGACGGCTTCCGGCACCTTTGGCTACGGCCTGGAGTTTGCCGATTTCGTCGACCTCTCCCGGCTGGGAGGCATCATCGTCAAGGGAACGACCCTCGAACCCCGTCAGGGCAATCCCTATCCGCGTATGGCTGAGACGTCTCAGGGTATGCTCAACTGCGTAGGCCTTCAGAACAAAGGCGTCGACTACTTCTGCGAGCATATCTATCCCGAGGTGCGTGGGCTCGGCACAGCGGTCCTCGTAAATGTCAGCGGCTCCAGCCCCGAGACCTATGCCGAGTGTGCCCGTCGCATCGCCGAGCTCGACGATATCCCTGCCATCGAACTCAATATCTCCTGCCCGAATGTCAGCCAGGGCGGTATGGCTTTTGGCGTGACGTGCGAGGGAGCCGCCTCTGTGGTACGTGCCGTGCGTGCGGCTTATCCCAAGACGCTCATCGTGAAGCTCTCGCCGAATGTCACTTCGATCGCCGACATCGCCCGTGCTGTCGAGGCAGAGGGAGCCGATGCCGTCTCGCTCATCAACACTCTCATGGGCATGGCCATCGATGCCGAGCGGCGTCGCCCGGTGCTGAGCATCGGCACGGGAGGCCTCTCCGGTCCGGCCGTGAAGCCCGTCGCCCTCCGTATGGTGTGGCAGGTCTATGAGGCCGTGCAGATTCCCATTGTCGGCCTGGGCGGCATCATGACAGCCACCGATGCCATAGAGTTCCTGCTTGCCGGCGCCACGGCCATCGAGATCGGCACCGCCAATTTCATCGATCCCACAGTCACCGTCAAGGTAATCGATGGCATCGACGAATACCTCGTCCGCCACGGCTTCGACAGCGTGCGCGAGATTGTCGGCTTGGCCCACCAGACATGATAAGCGACAGATAACAGATAGCTATGAAACGAATCTTAATGTTCTTCTTGATGGCAGTGTGCCTTGTGCCTGTGTCGGCTCGAAAAACGCGCACTGCCGTGCGTCCCTTGCGTGTCGCCTGCGTCGGCAACAGCGTCACCTATGGCTATGGCCTTGCTGACCGCGAGCACGATGCTTACCCGGTCCGCCTGCAGACGATGCTCGACTCTGCCTTTGGCGCCAATCACTTCGTCGTGGGCAATTTCGGGCACTCCGGGTCCACCCTCCTGCGCCGCGGACATCGTCCTTATGTGCATACGCCGGAGTATCGCGGGGCGATGGATTTCCGGCCCGACTGGGTCGTCATTCACCTGGGACTGAACGACACCGACCCGCGCAATTGGCCCGACTGGAAGGAAGATTTCGTCCCCGACTATCGCGCGCTGATTGATTCTTTCCGCACGGTGAACCCCGACGTGCGCGTACTTGTCTGCCGGATGACCCCCATTTTCGACCGCCATCCCCGTTTCCAGAGCGGTACGCGCGACTGGCACGCCCAGATTCAGCAGGCCATCGCGACTGTGGCACATGGCGCACAGGCACAGCTCGTCGACCTCTACACGCCTCTTCATTCGCGCCCCGACCTCTTCCCTGACGCCCTTCATCCCAACCCCGAAGGTGCTTTGATTCTTGCAGAGACGGTCTACGGTGCCCTCACCGGCGACTACGGAGGCCTGCGTCTGCCGCCTGTCTACTCCAGCGGAATGGTCTTGCCGCGCGACGAACACATCCAGATCGAGGGCACGGCAGATGCGCGAACCACCATCAAGGCTGTCCTGAGCCGCGACGGCAAGGTGGTGGCGGAGCGCGGAGCCATGACCATGGCCGATGGCTCGTGGTCGATGGAACTGCCTCACATGAAAGCCGGAGGACCCTACACCCTTCGTTTCACGGCTACGCCGATGCCCGTCAATCACTATTGCTCCTATTACCCTCAGCATTATCCCTTCGATCTGCCGACCCTCACCAAGGCCAAGGCGCAGACGCTGACCATTGACAGCCTGTATTTCGGCGACTTGTGGTTGGCCAGCGGACAGTCGAATATGGAACTGCGTGTGGACCAGTGCAATACCCTCGACCAGGACCTTGCCGATGCGGCTCGTTTGTCCGGACGCCTCCACCTATATAATATGCCGGCACGTGCACGCACGGATGCGGTGGAGTGGCCCGACAGCGTGCTCGCTTTCACCAACCGCCTTCAGCACATGGACTTCCAGGGATGGAGGACGGCCTCGCCCGAGGCTGTGGCCCGCTTCTCTGCCGTAGCCTTCAACTTCGGACGTGTCCTCTGTGACAGTCTGCCGGACGTGCCCATAGGCATCATTTGCAATGCCGTCGGCGGTTCGACCACCGAGTCATGGATCGACCGCACGACGCTGGAATGGGAATTGCCGAATATCCTGCGCGACTGGCGCAATGGCGACTACGGACAGGCATGGGCCCGCGGTCGCATGACACAAAATATCGCCCATGCACTCAACAAGGAATCTGCTGCTTACAATCCCCTTCAGCGTCATCCCTACGATCCCGCCTACCTCTTCGAGGCTGCCATCGTGCCGCTCGGTCATCTGCCCGTCAAGGGCGTCCTGTGGTATCAGGGCGAGAGCAATGCCCACAACGCAGAGCTCCACGAGCACCTCTTCCGCCTGCTGGAACAGTCCTGGCGCAAGCACTTTGCCCGCCGTTGGTCGTGCGAGTTCCAGAAGCATCCCGACCTCCCCTTCTATGTCGTCCAGCTCAGCAGCCTGCCTCGTCCCTCGTGGCCGACCTTCCGCGACAGCCAGCGCCGACTGTGCAACGAGCTTCCGCAGACCTGGATGGCCGTCACCACTGATGTGGGCGATGCTGCCGATGTACATTACCGCACCAAGCGTCCTGTCGGCGAACGGCTGGCGCTGCAAGCCCTTCACCACACCTATGGACTCACCCTCGTCAGCGAAGGACCCGTCCCTGTTAGCATTAAAGGATACGATTTTGCAAAAGAAAGTGCATACGTCAGCATACGTTTCGAGAATGCCAGAGGTCTCACCGTCACCCGCGGTTTTGAGATAGCCGGATCAGACGGCATCTTCCGTCCTGCTGATGTAGAGATTAACGGCAATGAGCTTCTTCTTTCTGCGCCAGGCATCAAATGGCCTGCAGCCGTACGTTACGGATGGAGCGGCTTCACCGATGCCGACCTCCGAAACAGCTCAGGGCTTCCCGCCTCCACGTTCCTGCTGAAAGTGGGGGAGTGACGAATGACGAGTGACAAATGATGAATGATGAATGACGAGTGACGAATGACGCTTCAGCACCTCACTCTTGTAAGAACTCTTTGATGCGCGAGAGCTGCCTCTCTGCCAACGTGCGGCCCAGATGGTAGGTCTCGCGCATCCGTTTGCGGTCGTGCGAGACGCGTCCGATGGGTAGCGTGCGCTCCGGGCACAGCACGAGCGTGTCACCCTTCGCCTGCTCGGCAGCGATGTAAGCCAGCTGCTCGTTGTACATCACATAACGTTGTTCCAGCGCCCGCACCAGTTCCGGGTAACGCCTCAGGCGCCAGCGCAGGAAGCCCATGTAGCTCATCTGCCGTTTTTGGTAGTCGGCCGGTTGGGTCAGCACGACCACGTTCCGCCCGAAGCCCTGTCCTTGAAAATAACGCAGGGGAATCGAGTCCGTGATGCCTCCGTCCAGGTAGAGTCCTCCGTCGATCTCCACCACCTTGGCCACCACCGGCATCGACGACGATGCCAGGATCCAGTCGTACAGTTCTGAGCCGCCCTTGTCCAGATGCCGGTAAACGGCCTGTCCCGTTCTCACGTCCGTCGCCACCAGGTGAAACTCCATGGGCGAGCGGGTGAAAGCCTCTGTGTCGAACGGGTCGAGGCGGTCGGGTAGGGTATGGTAGGCAAAGCGCGCGCCGAACAAGCCGCCCGTGGCGAGCCACGACCACACGCTGCAGTAGCGAGGGTCCTTCGCATAGCGCAGGTTATAGCGCAGCACGCGTCCGGCTTGTCCGCTCTTCAGGTTGCAGCCGAAGCAGGCACCTGCCGATACGCCCACCAAGCCGTCCACCGTGACACCCTCCTCCATCAGCACGTCGAGGATGCCTGCCGTGAACAGGCCACGCATGGCACCTCCCTCCAGCACCAGCCCGCGTTTCGTCGTCTTTGTCGCTTCCATTACTTGGTACTCCTGAAAGTTCATTGCTCGTTTTTATGCGTTTATTGGATCGGTTCTCTTGCTCGTCTGGGACTGCTCCAGGCAAGTCTATTCATTTTTCGAGTCGCAAAGATAGGTATTTCTTGAGGATTTCTGCCCCTCTTTTGCCCGTCAGTGTACATTTAGAAGCAAAAATTGCACAAATCTGCCCTTGAATACGACACGTTCCTCGCTCCATTAGAGGTTAATCCATCAACCTATTTTCAGAACGACTCAAGTTTCATGAACGCATGCGAGACGTATGTATAGATAAAAGATGAGGATAAAAGAATACTTGCTCATGAAAAACTGGCATCCTTCGAAGTCTCATTCCAGAAAAAGCGTTATCTTTGCGCTTGATAAACATAAAAAACGAATCGGCAAATCATTATTGATGTACCTCTGCCACGGATTGGCGCACCCTTGCCGTACGTTTGCAGCAAATTTCAAGGAATCATGGACAACGATAGAGGACAAAGTCTGATCACGAAATACGTCTGGGTGATAGAAACCATTCATCGCAGACGGAAAGTCTCATTCAAGGAACTGAACGAACTATGGCTCCGCGACGATATCAGCCGAGGGGTGGAGATTCCGAAACGAACCTTCGACAACTGGCGCTATGTCATCTGGGATATGTTCGGCATCAGCATCGTCAACGAGAACCGTGGCGAGTACCGCTACTATATCGAGAACGAGGAGGACATCTGCAAGAACGGCCTCCGGTCGTGGCTCTACAACACCTTCTGTGTCAGCAATGCTTTGGCCAACAGCCAGAGCATCAAGGACCGCATCATCCTGGAATACGTGCCGTCGGGGCAGCAATTCCTCCAGCCTATCATCGAAGCGATGAAGGAGAACCGCGTCCTGAACATCACCTATCACAGCTACTGGAAGGGCGAAGAAAGCAACTTCGACGTGCAACCCTATTGCGTAAAACTGTTCAGACAACGATGGTACATGGTGGCTCGCAGCACCGATCCTTATTATTATGAGAAGGGACCACGCATCCATGCGCTCGACCGAATCCAATCGTTGCACGTGAAGGACGAGACCTTCGTGATGCCGAAGGACTGGTCAGCCAAAGACTTCTTTGAGGGTTGTTTCGGCATCATCGTTGACCAGAATGTGGACATTCAACCCGTCACGTTGAAAGTCTCTGCAGGTCAGGCCAACTACATCCGCGACCTGAAGATGCACGAGTCGCAAGAGGAGATTGAACGCAACGAAGAATACAGCATCTTCACCCTCCACCTCCGCCCCTCCTTCGACTTCATACAGGAAATCCTCTGGAACGGTGAGGACATGGAAGTGCTCGAACCCGAATGGCTCCGCAAGGAGATTGCTGGTAAGATAAAGAGAATGTGGAATAAATATGAGGAGGACTGAGCAATGCAAGACTTTGCAGCAATAGACTTTGAAACGGCAAACAATGAACGCAGCAGCGTATGCTCTGTGGGAATCGTCATTGTCAGGGGTGGTGAGATTGTGGATTCATTCTACTCTCTCATCCAGCCAGAGCCGAACTATTATAATTATTGGTGTTCGCAGGTTCATGGTCTCTGTCATGAAGATACTGACAATGCACCAGTATTTCCTGCAGTCTGGAAACAGATAGAGCCACTGATTGAAGGACTACCGCTTGTTGCACACAATAAGCCCTTTGACGAGGGCTGCCTGAAAGCCGTGTTCCGCGTCTATCAGATGGACTATCCTGACTATGAGTTCTACGACACCCTCGCCGCCTCCCGCCGCAAGTTCCGCCATCTGCCTAACCACCAGCTGCACACTGTAGCCGCTGAATGCGGCTACTGCTTAGAGAACCATCACCATGCGCTGGCCGATGCAGAGGCGTGTGCGGCCATTGCCTTGGAGATATTGTGAAAAAGGCGCCCAAAGATATGTCATTTTTGAGGCTTGCAGACTATTTGTGAAAGAAAAAGATTATCTTTGCGGACGAAATCACGAAAGATATGGAAGAGGACAAGATTATCATCTATCAGACAGAGGACGGACAGACACAGATTGATGTCCGTCTGGAAAACGATACCGTGTGGCTGACACAGGCTCAGATGGCCGCTCTTTTTCAGAAAGACAGAACTGTTATAACTCGCCACATCAATAACGTTTTTAATGAAGGTGAGTTGAACAGAGAAGAGGTGTGTGCAAAATTTGCACATACCACTCGACATGGTGCGATTGAAGGGAAACAACAGATCCAAGAAACAGTACTATATAACCTTGATGTCATCATTTCCGTCGGCTATCGGGTGAAGAGTAAGCGTGGTACAGCTTTCCGTATCTGGGCTCGTAACATCATCAAGGACTATCTTGTTAAAGGCTACGCCGTCAATGAGCGCATCAGAAAGGAACAAATTGGCGAACTGCGCCAACTAGTGGGTATGCTGGGGCGCACCATTCAGAACCAGCCGCTTCTCTCCACCGACGAGACGAATGCCCTCTTCGAAGTGGTGACGAATTACTCTTACGCCCTCGACACGCTCGACAACTACGATTACGAACGACTGACAATCGACAAGACGACTAAAGAAGAGCCTTTCCATGCAACATACGAGAATGCGATGGAGGCTATCAATGGATTGCGCGAGAAATTCGGAGATTCCGTCTTGTTTGGCAACGAGAAGGACGATTCCTTCAAAAGCAGCATCGGACAGATCTACCAGACTTTTGGAGGCGAAGAACTCTACCCCAGCGTCGAGGAGAAAGCCGCCATGTTGCTCTACCTCGTCACCAAGAACCATTCCTTCAGTGACGGCAACAAGCGCATTGCAGCCACCCTCTTCCTTTGGTTCCTCAACAACAACCGCATCCTCTATCGCAAAGACGGCTCCAAGCGACTGGCTGACAATACCCTCGTTGCCCTAACTCTGATGATTGCCGAGAGCAAGACAGAGGAGAAAGATGTGATGGTGATGGTGGTAGTGAACTTGATTAATCAGAGAAATGAATAATCTTGCCGATGCAGAAGCTTGTACTGCCATTGCCTTGGAGATTCTGTAAAAACCTTCAAGGGATTATTTGCATACAATTGGTGGATTTGCATATTGGCGATGCATATAAGAGGGTGAGTTGTATGAGACTCAACCTGTAAGGAATACTTACAAGTTCAACAAGAGGGAAAAAGGAAGGTCTCTCAGACGTGCGATTTGAAGAATGATGACTGTATGTTTGGGAATAATTTGGCATTTACGATAATGGCCTGTCTTAACAAAAAGGCAGGCCATCAGATTTGGAGGGTTGAATCAGGTCTAAGGCTTTATTTCTTAATATTGCTGTCCGCTAAAAGTCCAATGAGCAAGAATTTTCGTCCGCAATGCCGATA
>CAMVFC010000106.1 GCA_947166655.1 uncultured Prevotellaceae bacterium | reverse complement strand
TTGAACTTTTGGAGCAGCGAGTGCCATAAGAGCTTGCTCTTAAATGGCCGAGTCGGAAGGATTGAAACATTGAAAGATTGAAACATTGAAAGATTCGTCAGTTGCAGCCTCAGGGGCCGTCTTTTGTTGAATCGATGGCACAAAAGTAAGTTTTTTCTATCTTCCCGCCAAACTTTTCCCGGAAATATCAGCACAGGCACAGGCTCTTTTCAGCGCTTCAGCCCCTCTCCTTCGTAAAAAAGCTGCACAGCAGAGCCTCGGAGAACATCTTTTTTCGCATCCGTAAGCGTTCAGTTGGGAAATTATGGCTACCTTTGCGCCCGTCATGAAACTTCCTCAGCCCCACCGCCTGCTTTGCGCCGTCGTCCTTCTCGTCCTGAGCCGAGGAACCGATGCCGCCGCCCAAGCCCCCGACGACAGACAGCCACAACAGCTGGCAGAGGACTGCCGCGTGGCCGAACAGATACTGCTCTACCAGCGCGACACGGGCGGCTGGCCCAAGAACATCGACATGAAGAGGCCGCTCTCGCCAGACGAGCGCACGCAGATCCTGCGCGACAAACGACGCAGGGACGACTCCACCATCGACAACGGAGCCACGACGGGCCAGATGACATTCCTGGCCCGCGTGTACCAGCAGACACACGACGTGCGCTACCGCGAAGCCTTCCTCCGCGGCATGGCTTACCTTCTCAGCGGACAGTACGCCAACGGCGGATGGCCGCAGTTCTGGCCCGAGAAAAAAGGTTACCACGGGCAGATCACCTTCAACGACGACGCCATGGTGAACACGCTGCGCCTGCTGCGCGACGTGCACGGCCAGCGCCCTCCCTTCCAGGGCGACCTGACCGACAGGAAACTGCGCCGGAAGGTCGGCAAGGCTTTCGACAAGGGAATAGAGTGCATACTGAACACACAGATCGTCTGCAACGGGCAGCCCACCGTCTGGTGCCAGCAGCACGACAGCGTGACGCTGCAGCCCGTGGGCGCACGCAGCTTCGAGCTGGCGGCCTACTGCACGCAGGAGAGCGCCGCCATCGTGCAGCTGCTGATGGAACTGCCACGACCCGACCGCCGCGTGAGGCGTGCCGTGACGGGCGCCATGCTATGGCTGGACGCACACAAGCTGACGGGCTACCGCGTGGAGCGCGCGACCCTGCCGGGCACCGACCAGCGCGATACGCGCCTCATCAGCGATTCCACGGCGCCGCCACTCTGGGCACGGTACTACGACCTCGAACACGCCCTGCCCCTCTTCTGCGACCGCGACGGCGTGCCACGGAGGCACCTCGAGGAGATAGGCTACGAACGGCGCAACGGCTATGCCTGGTATGGCACACGCCCCGCGCGGCTCTACCCGCTCTATCAGCAATGGAGGGAAGGGAGAAATGACGAATGACAAATGACGAATAAATAAAGAGTGACGAATGACGATTAAGAATTACTGTTGATGGTAGTTGGCATGTCAAAAGCTATAAGAAAAATTTATTCGTCATTCGTCATTCGTCACTCGTCCGACCACAGAAGAAACAGAAAAGAAGCAAAAAAAAACGGGCACGGAGGTTTTTCTGTTTTCAAAATTTGGAGAGAAGGCTATTTGTTCGTACCTTTGCGCAACAATCAACGATAACATGATGCAAGCTAAAACTACAAGATGGCTCCTGGCAATCGCTGGAGCGGTGAGCCTCCTGACCTCGTGTGGTCTGGACATGCCAAAAGAAAAGAAGACATCGTTCGAGACGATGACTATCAAAAAACAGGACATCACCCTGCCGGTGAAGTTCAGTGCCAGACTGAAGGGCCAGGCCGATGTGACGATTACGCCGCAGGTGAGCGGACAGCTGATGCGCATTGCCGTCAGCGAGGGCCAGCAGGTGGCGAAAGGTGCAGTGCTTTTCGTCATCGACTCGCGCAACGCTCAGCTGGAGCTGGAGGCCGCGCAGGCCAACCTTGAGGCAGCGCTGGCGCAGGAGAGTTCGGCGAAACTGGAGTACGAGTCGAACCGGAACCTGTTCGAGAAGAACATTGTCAGCCGCTACATGCTCGATAACTCGGAGAACTCCTACAGGCGTGCCCAAGCCTCGGTGACCCAGGCACGCGCCGCAGTGAACCGCGCCAAGGTGGACTTGGGCTTCTGCACCATCACGTCGCCCGTAACAGGTGCCATCGGTGAGATTCCCGTTCGGACAGGCGACCAGGTGTCACCCGGCTCGCTTTTGACCATGGTGAGCGGCAACAGCACGATGGAAGCCGAGTTCTCCGTGACGGAAGCCATCGTAGAGGCATTGGTGCAGTCGGGCATGACAAACGTCGACAAGGAGAAGTATCTGGCCAGCCTGCCGCCCGTCTCGTTCGTGATGAAGAACGGCACGGAATACCCCCACAAAGGGCGCTTCACCAGTCTGACGGGCGTGGTCAACGCAACCACAGGCTCACTCACCTGCAAGGCGTCGTTCCCCAACCCCGATGGGCATCTCTACTCAGGCATTCAGGGTACGGTCGTGCTGCCGTATGCCGAACAGGATGTCATCGTCATTCCCCAATACGCTGTGGTTCGTCTGCAGGACAGGTCGCTGGTCTACAAGGTGCAAGCAGACAGCACGGCTACCGCTGTTGACGTTACGACAGAGGATGTCGGCAACGGCAAGGACTTCGTCGTGACAAGCGGCCTGAACGTGGGCGATAAGATTGTTACCGTCGGAGCGAACAATGTGACGGAAGGACAACAGGTCTTGTTTTAATTGACCATTCATTAATTCATAATGCATAATGCAAAATTATCTTCTTCGCCAAGGCTTCGGTGCGAAGTCTAATATGAATTATGAATTGAGAATTGAAAGGAAATGAAGAACAATATTTTCATCAACAAATATGTGATGGCCTGTGCCATCTCCATCGTGATTGCCCTGGTGGGCTACATCTCGATGAGTTCACTGCCTGTCGAGCAGTACCCTGACATTGCACCTCCCACGATTCTCGTCTCCACAAGCTACACCGGTGCAGACGAGAACACGATTATGAAGTCGGTCATCCAGCCCCTTGAGGAGGCCATCAATGGCGTGACGGACATGACTTACATGACCTCGAAGGCCTCGTCCAACGGAAATGTCAGTATCAACGTCTTTTTCAAGCAGGGCGTCGATGCCGACATGGCCGCGGTGAACGTGCAGAACCGCGTGACGTTGGCCCAGGCTCTGCTGCCTGCCGACGTGAACAAGGTGGGCGTCCAGGTGATGAAACAGCAGAGTAACATCCTGCAGATCTTCGCCGTCAAGAGTGTCGACGGCAAGTTCGACGAGGATTTCATCTCGAACTACGTTGACATTAACATCAAGCCTCGCCTGATGCGTATCACAGGTGTGGGCAACGTGCAGAGCCTGGGCAACACCTACGCGCTGCGCATCTGGATGAAACCCGACGTGATGGCACAGTACGGACTGACGCCGAACGACATCTTTGCGGCCATCAGCGGACAGAGTTTCGTTGCCGCTACAGGTAATCTGGGCGAGCAGTCGGGAAACTCTTACCAGTACTCCATGCAGTACAAGGGTACGCTGAAGAGCGTCGAGGAGTTCAACGACATCGTGCTGCGCACCAGCGACGGCGGCCACATACTGCATCTGAGCGACGTGGCCGAGGTGAAGATTGGCGCCATGAGCTACAACTACACCTCGAATATTCAGGACCGTCCGGGTGCACTCTTCATGGTGTTCCAGGCCCCTGGCGCCAATGCCACTGAAGTGAATGCCCGCATCAAGAAGACCTGTGAAGAGATGAAGAAGACGATGCCTGCGGGTCTTGAGTTCGTCACCATGATGACCAGCGACGACTTCCTCTTTGCCGCTATCCACAATGTGGTCGAGACGCTTGTCATCGCCATCATCCTTGTGGTGCTCGTGGTGTACTTCTTCCTGCAGAATTTCAAGGCCACCATCATCCCCTCGATTTCCATCATCGTATCGCTGTTAGGCACCTTCGCCATCGTCTCCCTGGCAGGCTTCTCGCTGAATATCCTGACGCTCTTCGCCCTCGTGCTGGCCATCGGTACGGTGGTCGATGATGCCATCGTGGTCGTCGAGGCCGTGATGGCGAAGATGGAAGGTGGCATCAGCGACGCACGCGAAGCCACACGCCAGGCCATGAACGAGGTGTCGGTGGCCGTCGTCTCGTGTACCCTGGTCTTCATGGCCGTGTTTATCCCCGTGACCTTCATGCCAGGCACCTCAGGCACGTTCTTCACGCAGTTCGGTGTAACCATTGCCTCGTCCGTCGGACTGTCGTGCGTCTCGGCCCTCACGCTGTGTCCGGCCCTGTGCGCCATCATGATGCGCACGACGGAAGGCAAGAAGGAGGGCAAGGGCCTGGCCTACTACACGAAGAAAGCCTATACAGCCAGTTACAATGCCATCTACAGCAAATACAGCCGTAGCGTCCGGAAGTTCATCCAGCGTCCCGCCCTGGCGTGGAGTCTGCTGGCACTGGCCACCGTGCTGCTGGTGTTCTTCATGAAGAACCTTCCGTCGGGGCTCGTTCCTCAGGAGGACCAGGGTGTGTTCCTCGCCGAAATACGTACGCCCGAAGGTACCACCCTGCGTCAGACCCGCGAGATAGTGAAGCAGGTGGAGGAAAAGGTGAAGAAGATTCCCGAACTGGAGAGCTTTGCCGTTTGCTGCGGCTTCGGCATGGCCTCGGGCGAAGGTTCTAACTTCGCCACCCTCATCGTGCGTCTGAAGAAGTGGGAGGAACGTCCCGGCATGAACCACCTGATCGACCTCGTCATAGGCCGCTTCTACTACGACTGCATGGACATCAAGAACGTGCAGGTGCTGCCCTTCCAGATGCCGCAGATTCCCGGCTACGGCACCAGCAACAGCGTGAACCTCGTGGTGCAAGACCCCACCGACGGCAACCTTTCGGAATTCGCCAAGCAGACCGAGCACTTCCTGGCGAAACTCTCTGAGCGCCCGGAAATAGGCTCAGCCATCTCGTCCTATTCCGAGCGCTATCCGAAGTATCAGGTGGACATCGATGCCACGCAATGCGACCGCGCCGGTGTCACACCGGCTGCCGTGCTCGGCACGCTCGGTTCATTCTGCGGCGGAGCATACATCGGCAACTTCAATCAGTTCGGCAAGGTCTATCGCATCATGGGTGCAGCATCGCCCGAGTATCGCCTCGACCCCTCGTCGCTGAACAACATCTTCGTGCAGGTGCAAGGCGGCAAGATGGCGCCCATCTCTGAGTTCGTCAGCCTGAAAGAAATCGTCGGCCCGTCGAACATCGAGCACTTCAACCTGTTCCAGAGCATCACGTGCTTCGTGACGGCCGGCAGCGGCTACACCGAAGGCGATGCCCATAAAGCCATCGCAGAAGTATTCAAAGAAGAGATGCCCTCTACCGCCACGTACGAGTACAGCGGTATGTCGCGCGAGTTGGAAGAGGCTGCCGGAAGCAATGCCACAGCACTCATCTACTTCATCTGCGCCATCCTCATCTATCTCATCCTGGCATCGCTCTACAACTCATGGTTCACGCCGATGGCTGTGCTCTTCAGCGTTCCCTTCGGCCTCATGGGTGCCTTCGTGTTCGCTTATCTGGGCAACCAGTTGGGTTTGCCCGGCATGGACAACAACATCTATCTGCAGACGGGTGTCATCATGCTGATAGGCCTGCTGGCCAAGACAGCCATCCTCATCACGGAATTTGCCTCCGAGCGCCGGGCTCAGGGGATGACCATCCGCGATGCCGCCTTCGAGGCGTGTAAGGAACGACTGCGTCCCATCCTGATGACGGTCGTCACGATGATTGCGGGTATGATCCCGCTCGTCATAGCAGGCGGAGCTGGCGCCAACGGCAACCGTGCCCTCGCCCTGGGTGTCATCGGCGGTATGACCATCGGCACCATCGCCCTGCTCTACGTCGTTCCCGCCTTTTTCATCGTGTTCCAGAAGCTGCACGAGCGTTTCCAAAATCCTTGACTTATGAATCTCAGAAATATCTTTATCGCCACCGCAGTGAGCCTCGCACTCACGGGCTGCGGTCTATATAAAAAGTACGAGCCGCGGACGGAGGCTCCCGCGAACCTCTTCGGCACGTCCCTCGCCCCCGAGGCGACAGAGGGCACGAGCATCGCCAGGATGTCGTGGCGCGACGTCTTCACCGACCCGCACCTGCAGGCGCTCATCGAGCAGGTGCTGACCAGCAACACGGACCTCGCTTCCGCTCGCCTTGCAGTGGAAAAGAGCCAGGCTCAGCTGCAGGCAGCAAGACTGGCCTACCTGCCGGCGCTCAGCTTCGCCCCGCAGGGTTCCCTCTCGAGTTTCGACGGCAGCCCTGTCAGCAAGGGCTACACGCTGCCCCTGCAGTTGAGCTGGGAGGTGGAGACCTTCGGCGCCATCACGAATAAGAAGCGCGCTGCCAGAGCCGTGCTCCTGCAGGCTCAGATGTACCAGGAGGTCGTCCGCGCCAACCTCATCTCTGCCACGGCACAGGAGTACTACATGCTGCAGCTGCTGGACCGCCAACTGGAGATCCTCACCGCTACAGACAGCCTCTGGCACGCCTCTCTCGACACGCAGAAGTCGCTCTTCGAGAACGGAAAAGCATACTCCACCGCCGTCAGACAGATGGAGGCCTCGTACCTCGACGTGAAGACTCAGATCGTCGACACCCGACGCAGCATACGCGCTGCTGAGAATGCGCTATGCCGTCTGCTGGCCATAGCACCACAGCACATCGACCGCTCCTCATGGGGCACCTCCACCTTGTCGGCCGACGTCCGGTTCATGCAGACGGGCGTTCCGGCCTCGATGCTCGAACTGCGGCCCGACATCCGTATGGCCAACCACGCCATGGAGGAAGCCTTCTACAACACGCAGGCTGCACGCGCAGCCTTCTTCCCCAGCCTCACACTGACGGGCACTGCCGGCTGGACGAACTCTGCCGGCGATGCCATCATCAACCCCGCCAAGCTTCTTCTCAATGCCGTCGGACAGCTCACACAGCCTATCTTCGCACGTGGACAGATCAAGGCCAACTACCGAATCGCGCGGCTCAACGAGCAAGACATGCAGCAGCATTACGTACAGACCGTCGTGAATGCGGGCAACGAGGTGAACGAAGCCATGGCCGACTGTCAGGCCGCACGCGAGAAGACGCAGTACTACTCCCGCCAGGTGCAGGTGCTCCGCGAGGCATACACCGGCACGCACGAACTGATGGACAACGGCAAGGCCAGCTATCTCGAGGTGCTTACCGCACAAGAGTCGCTGCTCAGCGCACAGCTCAGCGAGGCCATGAACATGTACGACAGTGCAGAGGCCGTCATCGCTCTCTATATCGCCCTTGGCGGCGGTGGAGAGAAATGAGTGAAGAGTGAAAGCCCCCTGTAATCCCCCGGTGGGGGATAAAAAGTGAAGAATGAAGAGTGAAGAATGAAGAATCAAAGTTACCTTCAAGCCTTGAAAGTAATTCTCATTCTTCATTCTTCACTCTTCATTAAAAAGCGAAGCGAGCTTCTTCACTCTTCATTCTTCACTCTTCATTAAAAAGCGAAGCTATTACCTTCAGGGCTTGCCGGTAACTTTGATTCTTCATTCTTCACTCTTCATTCTTCATTAAAAAGCGAAGCGATTACCTTCAAGCCTTGACAGTAAATCTTATTCTTCACTCTTCATTCTTCACTCTTCACTCCGAGCAAAGCGAGATTCTTTCCTGAGCGTGAACTCCACCACGAGTCCATGGCCATCGGTGTCCCTGATGGCGATGCTGCCGCCGTGCAAGAGTACTGCGTTCTTTACGATAGCCAGGCCCAGCCCCGTCCCGCCCATCTCCCGACTGCGCCCCTTCTCGATGCGGTAGAAGCGTTCGAAGATGCGGGGCAAGTGCTCCTTCGGTATCCCCACGCCGTTGTCCCGGAAGGTGAAGGCCACCTCTTCGGGCAGTTCCGTCGCCGAGACGTCGATGACGGTTCCCTTGCCGGCATAGCTGACAGCGTTGTCGACCAAGTTACGGAAGATGCTGTAAAGCAGCGAGGCATTGCCGTGCACGATGATGTGTTGCGGCAGATTATTGTGCAGCGTCATCTGCTGTCCGGCCACGGCCAGGAACGTTTCCTGGACGATGTCGGCAAAGAGTGCCGAGACATCCACGCGCTCCTTCTTCAGCATTTCGGGAGCATAGTCCATCTTATTGAGCGTGGAGATATCCTGCAAGAGCGCAGTGAGGCGCAAGGCCTGCGAGTGGGTGCGGGTGATAAACTGCTGGCGCGTCTCCTCGCTGATCGAGGGTGTATTCAGGATGGTCTCCGTATAGCCCAGGATAGACGCTACCGGCGTTTTCAGTTCGTGCGCGATGTTTTGAGTCAACTCACGGCGCAGGCGCGTTCCCTCCTCCGCCTGTTCGCGACTGAGGCGCTCGTCCATACGCGTGGCGTAGCGGAACAGAAGGAATCCCAGCCCGACCATCACGGCCAGCGAGAAGAGCAACAGATGCCAGTCGCTGACCTCGTTGAAGGGCATGATAAACTTGCGGTCGTAGTCCTCGAAGAGGATGAAGATGGCGGCGTAGAGGGCAAACACCGCCATCACCGTCAGCCACATCTTATAGCCTTCTGTCAGTTTCCTATTCATCATGGCAGCCATCAGGGAGGGGTTCCTCGTTTCTCATCTCAAACACATAGCCGAAGCCTGTCCGCGAGGCCAGGCAGGCCGCATAGCGCCCCAGCTTTTTTCGCAGACGGGCGATGTTCACGTCTACGGTGCGCTCGGTGACGATGACATCCTGCGGCCACACACGCCCGATCAGCTGTCGGCGGCTGAACACCTTACCCTTGTGCTCCAGGAGCGTACACAGCAGCTCATACTCCGTACGGGTGAGGGCTATCACCTGGTCATCGACCGTCACCGTCTTGTTGCCGGGATTCAGGCGGAGCGTCTCGTAGCAGAGGCCTTCTGCACTGCGAGCAGGCTGAGGGACGCTTCTGCTGAGCACAGCCTTCACCCGCGCCAACACCTCGCGCAGCGAGAACGGCTTCGACACGTAGTCGTCGGCGCCCAGCCCGAAGCCTTGCAGCATATCCTCCTCCGTGTCGCGCGCCGTCAGGAAGATAATCGGCACCGAAGCCGTGCGTCCGTCGCCCTTCAGCAGCCGGGCCAGTTCGAAGCCCGACATGCCCGGCATCATCACGTCGAGCAGCAGCAAGTCGAAGGGGGCGGCGTCGCTTTCTAATGA
>CAMVFC010000105.1 GCA_947166655.1 uncultured Prevotellaceae bacterium | reverse complement strand
ATAGTTTTTTGATGTTAGTTAGTGCACTTATGCGCCACAAAGATAACACGTTTTCCCGAAACACGTGTATTATTTACCATTTTTCAAATAAATTTGGTCAGAAAATGAAGGTGTGTGGGTGCCGTTGGGCGTGGCGCAGGCGTATAGGGGAATTACTTTAGGGCAAATAGGTATAATATAAAGGTCAGATAATGTGAAGCTGAGGGCCTCCTTTTAGAGAATAGCTTTACGCATGACGGGGAAGAAGAGCACCATTGGAAGACTGTTTTTTATGATGGCAGTCCGCTAAATATTTCCCTTTCGCAAATATTTAGCGGGCAGTCATCATTCATCTGTCAATCCAGGGCTCACGCCCACCACGCTCTTCCCTCACGCGCGACAGGCCATGTACCTATGTCCTGCACGTCTCTCGTATTTGCTCGCCTTGCCCCTCTCATTTGCTCACCACGCCCAACACTTTAGTTTGTTCCATCGTGATGGAACCATCATTCCATCGTGATGGAACCATCGTTCCATCGTGATGGAACAAACTCCCCTGCCTGCGGCCTCGACCTTTTATGCCTAAGGTGAAGGGCCATACTTGCCGGGGAAACTGATCTCGTTCCCTGAAATGTCGCTCGTTCACGAAGGCTCTTTTTCCATGTCAGCCTCAATCGTGCGGCGTTAGCTTCTGCATAAGTAAAAGTGACAGCTTGGTTCAAAAATGAAAGGAATAGTTTTATTGAGGGAAGTAATGCCTAAAAGGACTGGCTTGCAGGGGACGTTTCTCTTCTATCGGTTCATAGGCATTGCAGCGAGAAGGAGAGGGAAAGCCTTGCGCTTTCATTCGAAAGATGGCGGGAAGAGGTAGGCTTCTCTATGCGCTTTCATTCGAAAACTGAAGGGAAGAGGGAATCGACTTTCTTCCTAAAACTGTCGAGGAGAGGCAGGTGAGCAGCTTTCGAACGATAGCCAGGCTCTACCACTCACGGGCGGACGACAGGCCGGAGGGGTGGAGGGGTGGGAGAGTGTGAGGCGTACAGAAAAGCCCCGCTACTCGGGCGGAGCAGCGGGGCTGGGGATGTAGTGTCTCTGAGTCTGTGGATTAGTTGAACAGATTCAGGAAGAGTTCTTCTTTCACATCGCCCATGAGATCATCCTGCGGCGTCTCAACGACGGGGAGGCTGACGGCGATGGGGAGGCTCTGCGACGTGATCATCACGGAGAGCTCGGGGTGCTGATATGTCTTTTTCATTGTTGTAAAAACGTTTGAGTTCATGTTCGGTGTTTTACTTCACGACTTTCTTGCCGTTCACAATGTAGATGCCCTTCAGAGCTTTGTTCACGCGCTGGCCGGCGAGGTTGTAGACGCGGTTGTCGCTCTGAACACCCTTGACGGTAGCAATGCCGTTAGCGCTCTCGCCGATGTAGAGCTTGACACCAGCTTCATCGGCAGTACCTTCGATAGCTTCGAGGTCGATGTAAGCGCGGTGGTCGGCTACTTTGCAGCCTGTGCCGCAAGGAGCAACCTCGTTGTTGGCGATGACATACTTGCCTTCAGCAACGGGACGACCGCCGATGGTGCCTACGAGACCATTGGCCTCAGCAGGAATAGCAGATTCCCGACCCGTGTAAGTGGCAGTGAGCTCAGAAGCGGTAGCCTGGAAGATGTAGGGGACACCAGCCTGGGCAGCCTTTGCCTCGGTGAGCGTGATGTAGCCTTCGCCCTTGCCGGAGATGGTGTAGAGGACAGCACCTTCGACGGTAGCGTCATAAGGCAGGCAGATGGTGCCGAAGGCATCGGGGGTAACAGTGCGGCTGTAGGTGTCGCCGGTCTCAGCAAAGACGTAGATGTGAGAGATCTGCGTGTTGTGGGCGGTGGTCACCTGAAGCGTGTAGATGTTGCCTGCTGCCTGATACTGCTCGGCAATCTCGTAAACGTTGGTTACATCCTTAGCGCCTTCTGTTTCCGTGCTGACAGCGTTGTCACCTACGAAGATGTTCTGGCCGACTTTCTCCGAAGCACTGCCTGTACCGACGACAGCAATCTTCTGAACATTCTTCTGGAATGCGGGAAGAGTGAGCGTGGAACCGCTCTTGCCGAGCATCAGGTAACCAGCCTTGTTGAAGTAGTACTTGGTGGAAGCTGCAAGGGCGATGCTATAGAAGCCGTTCGTGAACTCTGCTTCTTTCTGTGCGCCTGCATCGGAACCTACAGGCAGATCCCATTCGTTGACAGTGAAGTCCATGTCGAGTGCCTCGACGCGAGCCACGACCTTGTTCGGGTCGGTAACCTTGACCAGGAGCTCTGCAGTAGCAGCAGTATATTCGGAGGTGGCTTCGATGGCGAACGTGATGGTAGCCGTGCCGGCAGCAAGAGCTGTCAGAACACCGTCCTCGTACTTGACGATGCTGTTGTCGCTGATGGTGAAGGTGGGAGTCACAGTCTTCAAGTTGGTGGTGGTGGAGATCTGTGCTGACTCGCCAAGTTTCAACTCAATCGTCTCGATGGCGCCGCCGGCAGCGTCATGAATGTAGATCTCGGTCTGAATCATCTCGGTGTGCTTGTATTCAACGAGGTAGTTCTCCTTGTCGAATTCGGGAGTCTCAACACCGCTCTTTACGTACATCTTCACATTACCACAAACGATGACTTCGTCGCCAACAGAGAGGTCTCCCTTAGCAGTGAACTTTTCCTGATTCAGGTTCAGACCGCTGTACACCTGCATCTGGTTGTCGGTAGTTCCGTCGTCGGAAATCCAATAGGTGATGGAACCGAAGTTGCTGTTATAGCTGTCCACCTGAGAGATGATACCCTTGACGTACACCGTTCCTGAGGTCGAAGTGCCGAGCGTCTTGATATAATCAATGGCCTGTGCTACGGTGTAGGGGTTCTTCTGCGTCTGGCCGGGAGCGTTCAGGTCCGTGACGGTGAGGGTATAGGAAGCTTCGCCTGCCTTGAACAGATCGGTAGCCTCGGATGTTGCTGTGATGGTGGTAACACCTGCAGCGATGATGGTCACGTTGCCACTGGCATCAACAGTAGCCACGTTTTCGTTGCTGCTGGAGAAGGTGACGGGGAGCTGGTTGGGGTTCGAGAGCGTGGGAGCCTGGAAGCTTTCGCCGACGTTGACAGAATACTCGTCAGTTTCACCATTGAAGGCGAGGCCTGCGTCTTCCTTAGTGGACTTGGTGAGGGAGACAATCTTACTGCCAGCTGCAAATTCATCGGTACCTTGGTAGGATGTGAGTTTACCGCATACCACGACTTCGTCGCCAACCTGAATCTGGTCGTTAGCTGTGAAGTCTGCACCTTCAAGATATTTACCATTGTACACGTAGAACTGGTTGGTTTCAGTGCCGTCATCGGAAATGTAATACTGGGCGTTGGTGTACTTGTCGGGATTCAAGGACTTGATCTTAGAGATGATGCCCTTCACATAAACTTCCTCAGTGGGAACGGCATTGTTGGCATAGAGCGCCAGAACTTCAGCCACCGTGTAAGGAGCATCTGCTGTTCCGTGCTGGGGAGCGCTGCTGTCGGTGATCTTAACAGCCACTTCCTTCGAGCCGGCTTTGTAATTGTCGTCAGCTTCTACGGCAACGATGATCTTGGTTGTTCCGACTGCCTTGGCGGTAACCATAGCCGTCTTGTTGTCGTTGGCAGGAGTGACGGTGATGATGTTCTCGTCATAACCAGTGTAAGAAATGGCACCAGTGCTCTGAGTCGTAGCTACGAGACGAACGTCCTGAGGCACACTGAGGTCAATCTCGATAGACTCCTGAGAGACAGTGAGGTCGCTGGCCTGACGGTTGTCACCAGGGGTGGTGCCTGCAGTATATGTAATCTCGACACTAGAGAAGTCTAATTGGCCAGCTTTAGTAGAACCGTCTGATCCAAAATCAGCCTTCTCGCCAACAGTAAAAGTAATTTCATTGGCATTGCCTGTCCATGTAACGGTTATGTCACCGGAAGCTTGGGTCGCAATTGTACCTTCAGAAGCCGTAATGGGAGCTAAACGTTTCTTACCTTGATCAGAAAGATTGAACACAATCTTTTCCATGTTGCCTACTTCGCAGGAAATGGTGACAGTGCCTTTTGCGTACAGACGCAGGTCTTCGCCCTTGGCATTATATGCAGGAGCCGTAGAACCATTTTGCTTGTCAAAGACCAGCGTAATAGGGCTATCAGTAAGGGTGTTGTTAGTAAGAGCAGCTGCTGTAACTGTCTTGCTGTCTGCCCATGCTGAGTTCACAGCACCGACAAATGCCATTACGAGCAGGAAGGCTCGCAATGCGAATGAAGAAAGTAAAGTCTTTTTCATTGCTTTTTGGTTTAAGAATAAATAATTTAAGTGAATAGATATAGATCTAGGAATTATTGTTGATTGTTGGTTTCGCATGATTTCGTCTGCAAAGTTAACCCTTTCCTTTGGAAGGTGCAAGGAAATACAAAAAATAATTTCACCCCTTTTGTTGAATCGACAGCAAAAAGGGACAGCGGGGGAGTAAAATAAAGAGGAGCCTGCGTTTAATATGCGGGCTCCTCAATATTATTTTTCTCCTTTTCTTGCTTGACCAGGCGTGAGGCCGAACTTCTTCTTGAAAATAGCAGAGAAGTGCGAAACGTTTTTGAATCCGACATCGAAGCAGGCGTCTGAGACGCGTCGTCCTCGCTTCAGCAACTCGTGTGCGGCTCGCAACCGACGGTCTGTCAGCCAACGTTCGGGAGAGAGGACACTCATCTGCTTGAAATCTCTCTTGAAGGTGGAGAGGCTTCGGCCAGATGCTTTCGCGAACTCGCTCATCGACATATCGCACTTGTAGTTCTTCTCCATGAAGTCTGACAAGTCGATCTTCTTTGTCTGCGAACGTGTCGGAGTGCTTGCCTTTTGGTCCGCTAGATTGTTATGGTTTTGGGTCTCGGGCATAAAAATTGTTTTCGGGCGTTATATCTGTTGATACGATCTGCATTTACGATGGGGATTTCCACCTCTGCGCTGCAAAGGTACAATATTCAAATTCATAGGGGTTTGTTTTGCGGGTCAATTTTGTTTCTTTTGCTTGTTTTTGATTGAAAAAGTGTAAATTAGGCCCTGTAGAAATAAAAAAAGATAGAAAAAGAGGGAAACGCATTGCGCATTACCGCGACTTTTTACTACTTTTGTGACCGAATAAGAGATTTTCTTTTACTAAAAAAAAGAACAATGAGAAGATTTGCATTTAAAATGTTCCTCAAACCAGGCTTCGAGGACGAGTATGAACGCCGCCATGCGGCTTTGTGGCCAGAACTGAAAAAAGGCATCAAAGATGCAGGAGTGAGTAACTACAGCATCTATTGGGATCGCGACACGAACATCCTTTTCGGCTATCAGGAGATTGAGGGCGAGCAGAGTTCTCAGGATATGGGGGCCGACGAGACGACTCAGAAATGGTGGGAGTATATGAAGGATATCATGGAAACGAATCCAGACAACAGCCCCGTGACGATTCCCATTCGGGAAGTGTTCCACCTGGATTGACGGTGAGAGCGAACACAGAAGAATGAAAGAATGAAAAGTGAAGGATATCAGTTCCAGTACACCTTGAGCCGAGACTCAAGAGGAACGAGTATCCTTCACTTTTCATTTTGTGCTCACTTCACAACATGTGTGCCGAGTGCAAAAGATTTTTCGAGGTTGCCGGTGCCTTCCATGTTGTCGGTCTTTGCAGAGATATCGTCAAGGTGGTTGACGAGTTCAGCCTCAGGGGTGCAAGGCAATACCGGTGATCCGAATTCGAGGCGGCCATGGTGGGCGAGTACGCAGTGGACGATGCGCTTTGTCTCTTCGGCCTCTACGCCCTGCTTCTCCAGTTCGGTGTGAAGTTTATGCGCACTGATGTAAATGTGCCCGAGCAGGTATTTGTCTTCCAGTCCCTCGCCGGCGCGGTTGTATTCGTAGACCTTCCCATAGTCGTGGAAGAGTATGGCCAGGATGCAGCGCTCCACTTTGATGGGATAGGGGAGCACGGGATAGATGCCATCGAGCATAGCCAGCATCTGGTGCGTGTGGTTGAGCAGTCCGCCGGGGAAGGCGTGGTGGACGCTGGTGGCGGCGGGAAATTCAGAATACGGTTTGTAGAGTTTTTGTCCGAACTCGCGCATGATGCCGATGAGCTTTTCATCGGAGCAGTAGCTGATGAGGTGCTGGAGGGTCTGTTCCCACGTCTGTTGTGCAATGGGGCGCGGCAGCAGGTTGTAGAGCGGGTGGGAAGGGTCGGGCATCGGTCCCACCTTGATGTCTGGAGCGTTGCACGACTTTTTGCCTTGATTGTCCTTCAGCGTGTAGAACGAGATGATGCGCCCCACGACAGGTTCCTGCTGGGGGCCGAGTTCCCACACGGCGACATTGACTGTCTCTTCAAGGTCGGCCACTTTCAGTGTGGCGTAGGGTGACCCCGTCTTGGTGGTGCCATTTTGGCGGGCCAGAACGATGTATTCTTTCATATCGGAGTGTTTTAGCAATGAATCTCGAAGCGGAGTCCTTGGGCATCGAAGGTGATGCCGGGCCCGGCGAAGAAGCGGGGCAGGTCGCCCGAGGCAGCCAAAGTCTGAGGAGTGCCGATGACGACACCTCCCGCCTCCTTGTCCATCAGCCAGAGGCTGTCGGCAATCTGCAAGGCCAGTTCGATGTCGTGGGTGGAGAGGAACACTGTCTTCTGCATGGCGTGCGCCAGTCGGCGCAGCAGCAGCAGCATCTCGACCTTCGATGGAAAATCCAGGAATGCCGTAGGCTCATCGAGGAAGATGACGGGTGTCTGCTGTGCGAGGGCCTTGGCTATCATCACCTTCTGTCGTTCGCCATCGGAGAGGGTATGCACCATGCGACGTTCCAACTCCTTGATGCCTACCTGCAGGATGGCTTCGTCGACAGCAGCTTCGTCGCTTTCTGTCAGTCGTCCCCAGAAGCCCGTATAGGGGCTACGCCCCATGGCTACCATCTCGCGCACACGCATACCTTTTATATTAGGCCTGTCTGTGAGAACGACACCAATCCGTGTGGCCAGCTGCTGAGCAGTATAATTCTCCAGGGGCTGTCCGTCCAGCAGCATCTGCCCGTCCAGGGGTGGCTGGAAGGCGGCCAGGGTGCGGAGCAGCGTACTCTTGCCGGCGCCATTGGGGCCAAGCAGGCAGGTGAGTTCACCTGCCTGCAGTCGGGCTGTCATGCGTTGTGTCACGACCCGATTGCCTTTCCTCGTGCGGTAGCCAGTCGTGAGGTCGTGGAGTTCGTAGTTCATTGGTTCTTTCCTTTCCCGTAGGGGGCGTTAGCTGTTTTTTTATTCTACCGTGTGGCAGTAGTTGACTCCCAGCCGGTCATAAAGCTTCAACATGCGGGGCAGTCGAGCCTTGAAGTCGTCGAAGTTTTTCTGGTCCGAGCGGCACCACTGCACCTCGCTGATGGCGTCGAGTCGGGGCAGCAGCATGTAGAAGAGGTGGTCGGGATAAGCCACGTACTCTGTCCATAGATTTACCTGCGGGCCAAGGATGTATTTCTGTTCCTCCTCCGTCAGTGTCTCTGGCAGCAGGGGTTCGAAGGAATAGACCTTCGAGGCGGGCAGGTAGCCACCGATGCCCAGAGGCTGTCCCCACTGGTTCTTCAGCTGATAGTAGTCGATGTAGCAGTGGGAAGTGGGGGTCATGATGACCCTGTGGTGCTGCTTGGCCGCGTCGATGCCGCCTTGTGTGCCGCGCCATGACATCACGGTGCCGCCTTCCGTGAGTCCGCCTTCGAGCACCTCGTCCCATCCGATGATGTCGCGTCCGCGTGCCTTCAGGAACTGTTCTATCTCGTGGTTGATCCATGTCTGCAGTTGGTTTTCGACGCTGTGCTTGCCGTCGTCCTTCAGACCCAGTTCTCTGGCCTTGGCCTGGCACTTCGGACAGTTCTTCCAGCGAACTTTCGGACATTCGTCTCCACCGATGTGGATGAACTTCGAGGGGAACACATCGCAGAGTTCACCCAGGACGGTCTTCAGGAACTTCATCGTCTCAGGATTGCCGGCGCAGAGCACTTCTTCGCTGACACCCCAAATCTCCCAGACGGGGTAGGGCCCGCCTGTGCATCCGAGGTCGGGGAAGACGTGCAGTGCACCCTGCATGTGGCCGGGCAGGTCGATTTCGGGAATGACGTTGATGTACCTCTCGGCAGCATAGTTGACGATTTCGCGGCACTGCTCCTGTGTGTAGTAACCTCCGTAAGGCTGACCGTCGTAGATGCCGGCACCGTCGCCGAGGCCGGCGTTACGACCGATGATGGTCTGTTTGCGCACACTGCCTTTCTTGGCCAGTTCGGGAAGCGCCTTTACCTCGAAGCGCCAGCCTTGGTCTTCGGTGAAATGCCAGTGGAACTGGTTGCAGCCGTGCAGCGCCATCAGGTCGAGATACGTCTTGATGGTCTCTACAGAGAAGAAATGTCTGGCACAGTCCAGATGAACGCCTCGATAGACAAAGCGTGGCTCGTCCTGAATGGTGGCAAAGGGGAATTCTACCTGTGTGACAGCCTGAATAGGCAGGCTCTTACGCAGGGTCTGTGCAGCGCGGAAGAAACCAATGGGCTGCCGTGCCTGGATGGCAATGCCGTCTTTATTGACGACGATGGCATAAGCCTCCTGTTGTTGCTCGGTCAGGGCAGGTGCCGTTCCCTTCTTGGCTTTCTTCATCTTCTTGTCGGCAGGCAGGCCGATAGTGAAGCGCACGGCTGCTTTCTTGTCGTCGGGTGTCAGGGCCAGTTGGATGCCTGTCAGCTCCTTCACCCACTGGCGGAGAAACTGGACGTTGCGTGAGATCTCAGGGTTGCTGGAGTCGTAGGCGATGCCCATGCCGTTGCGCAGGGTAAAGACGTGCACCGTGTCTGCCTGAACGCTCTTGGGCAGTGGAATCATACGATAGTCGGCCTGCTGCGCCTGGATGAGGGCTGGCAGCAGCGCGATGATAAGGGTCAGGAATGTTCTTTTCATGTGTCTGAGGTTAGTTCTTTGGTTCATGATTCTGCGGCAAAGATACAAATAATTATCTAAAGGCATCGACTTCGGTACATTTTTTTTGTTATATTTTATTCGTGCATTAACAGAATTGTATCATGCCATGCTTGGGAACCCCATTTATCCCAAGGTCAGGTCCATCCTCCAGTCGCTCATTGGCCCGCCACGCCCTTGCCTTTTTCTCGCTACGCCCAACATATTTGCTCGCCACGCCAGACACTTTAGTTTGTTCCATCGTGATGGAACCATCATTCCATCGTGATGGAACCAT
>CAMVFC010000104.1 GCA_947166655.1 uncultured Prevotellaceae bacterium | reverse complement strand
GTGCCTGCTTTGTTCGTGGCCGCTGCCCCGGTGCTTGCTGTGTTCGTGGCCGTTGTGCCCGTGCCGTTCGGCACGGTCCTCTCTGCCTCGTCCCCTCCTGCAGCCAGGAGCGTAAGGCTCAGCGTGTCCGCTTTCAGAAGCGCCTCTCCCACCTGGTACCGCTGGGCCGCCAGGTCAAAGCGCCCGTCCGTGGCAGTCAGGGAAGCCACTTGTGTCGCCACCACCATGGAGTCGCCTGGCATGGCGAAGCGCAGGCGAGCGTCTGTCACCGCTGCCCGCTCTAAAAGAATCGTCCATGGCAGGGCGGCACTTTCCGTCGTATCGATAACCGTCGTGTCGCGCATGGCGATGTCCAGATCGAGCCCCGATGCCTCCACCGCGCTCAGCTTCACCTCCTCAGCTCCCAGGTCCACGTCGTCGTGCAGGGTAAAAAGCTCCAGCGTACCCTTCAGCGCCATGGTGGCAATGAGGTCTTTGGAGTTGACACGTGCGTCCTGCAGGGTGATGGCCTCCACGCCTACGCGTTTCCTCAATATGGTCGTCAGGTCTAAGTCCACCAATGCCTCGCGGGCTGCCACGAGGGTGTCTCCCTCGGCATCCGTCACCACCAACCCTCGCAGACTCAGGTCCAGCGGGAAGGACAGGCGCAGACGTTCCAGAGAGATATTCATGCCCGTAGCTTCAGAGGCGTATGCAGCGACGCGCTGCACAGCGAAGTCCTGTACAGGCGGAAGATAGAGCGCTATGGAGAGTAGGAGGAATAGGACGATGGGCACTGCCACCGCGAATCCCATCCATTTCAGAAAACGTTTCATGGGTTAACGCGCGGTTAGAATTGCGCGCCAAAGTTACGTAAAAAAAGCGAAACGCTTGTCGTCAAAGGCTTTTTTTCAATGCACCATACCTTATTTTATATAGATGCATGGCCGCTAGTTCTCTTCTCAGCCTCTTTTTTATGAGACAAAGGCAACCTCTTTGAAGGCAAAACGGCGCGTGTGCCCCTCGGTATCGCAGAGGATGAGGTGTCCGTCGGGCTCCACATCGGCGATGCTGGCGCGGAAAGGTTCGCCTTCGCCGGCTGTCAGGTCCATGTAGTCGTGCTGCCCGGTTCTGTGGTAAAGTGCAGCGAGGTAATCCTGGTGTATGGCATCGTAGTGGCCCGATTGAATCTGGGTGTATCTCCGCGTGAAGCCTTCCATGATCTTCTCCAGCACGAAACGTCGTTCTACCTCTTTCCCCGTCAACTGGCCGATGGAAACAGGATTGGGCGCGTCGCCCTCAAACTGCCGTTGGTTCACGTCCACGCCACAGCCAATGATACACTGCCCAATGTGCTGACCGGCCAGTGTGTTTTCTATGAGGATGCCGGCAATCTTCTTTTCGTCGGCATAGATGTCATTCGGCCATTTCACAGTAAGGCAGGGGCGTGATGAGGCCGTGGCACCGCCTTCTTCCTCGATGGTGGCTTCTATGGCTTCGCGAATGCTGAGGGCGATGGCCTCGCTCACTACGAAAACCCTCTCGGCTGGTAGCAAATTCGGTTTCACCAACAGGCTGAACAGAAGGTTCTTTCCTGGCGCCGATTCCCACGTGTTCCCCTTTTGTCCACGTCCCGCCGTCTGGTATTCTGCTGTGACAAGCGTGATGTCGGTGGGGTGGGGGGGACGATACTGGGCGAGGAAGGAGTTGGTGGAGTCGATTCCTTCCAACTCTATCATGCGGAAGCGCGGTGAGTCATCAAGACAGAAGTGAGGCATGGGAGAATGATGAATGAAGAGTGACGAATGACGAATGACGAATGACGAATGACAAATGACGAATGACGAATGACAAATGAAGAATGGTGAGGGAGGAAAACAAAAAAAGGAGGTGTGTTAACCTCCTTCGTGTTGGGCTACCCGGATTCGAACCAGGAAAGGCAGGACCAGAATCTGCAGTGTTACCATTACACCATAGCCCAATCAGTAGTTTTATTTGCTCCTCATTTCTGATTTGCGGGTGCAAAGGTAGGGTAATTCTGTGAACCGTGCAAGTTTTTTCCATAAAAAAATGTAATTTCGCGACCTTTTTTCCACTTTTTCGCAGAAAAGGTCTTACCTTTGCACCCCGAAAACGTACATGTAATGAACCTTCACACAGAACAACTCATCGATCAGATACAGGCTGGTCTTCAAGAAAAGAAAGGCCACGACCTCGTCGTGGCAGATCTCTCAGGCATTGACGAAGCCATTTGTCAAGCCTTTGTCATTTGCTCGGGCAATTCGCCCAGCCACATCCAAGCCCTCGCCGAGAGTGTCGGCGAGTTCGCACGTAAGAACCTTCAGGTACGCCCGACGGCCGTCGATGGTATGCGCAATGCGCAGTGGGTGGCGATGGACTACACCGATGTCATCGTCCATATCTTCCTGCCGGAGGCACGTGCTTTCTATGACCTCGAACACTTGTGGGCCGATGCGCAGCTCACTGAAATACCCGATTTAGACTGACCTATGGAATCTCAGAACAATACTTCTCAAAATGCCCCTCGCCCCTCGAACCAACGTGGCAAGAAACCCAAGGTGAATTTCACTTGGGTCTATGTCGTGATAGCTTGTGTCTTGGGTTATCTCTTTTTCAAAGGCGGCGATGCAGGTTCAAATGCAAACTCCAAGAATGTCCCCTACACGGAGTTCAAGCAATATGTCCAGCAGGGCTATGCCAATAAAATTGTAGCCAGCAAGGACGAAGGAACGGTGAAGATGTATGTCAAGCCGGAACATATCCGTGATGTCTTCCTTCAGGGCGTTGACCAGACGGGCAAGCATCCTTATGTGCAGGCCGAGATCCCTTCGGCCGACAAGCTGGATGAGTTCGTGACGAGCCAGCAAGAGCTGGGCAACTTCACGGGCGAGTTGACCTACAAGCGGTCCAACGATACGTTCATGCAGATCTTCTGGAATCTGTTTCCGTTGCTGATCATCATTGCCGTGTGGATCTTCATCATGCGTGGCGTGGGCCACGGCGGCGGTATCTCGTCGATGGGAAACATATTTAATGTAGGACGCTCGCGCGCGCAATTGGTGGAGAAAGGCAGTGAGAACGAGTCGAAGGTGACCTTCAAGGATGTCGCCGGACAGGCCTCGGCCAAGCAGGAGGTGCAGGAGATCGTGGAGTTCCTGAAGAACCCGAAGAAATTCACCGACCTGGGTGGCAAGATTCCCAAGGGGGCACTCCTCGTGGGTCCTCCGGGAACGGGTAAGACTCTGCTGGCCAAAGCCGTAGCGGGCGAGGCCGATGTCCCTTTCTTCTCCATGTCGGGTTCCGATTTCGTCGAGATGTTTGTCGGCGTCGGTGCCAGCCGTGTGCGCGACCTGTTCCGTCAGGCAAAGGAAAAATCCCCTTGTATTATCTTCATCGACGAGATCGACGCTGTCGGTCGGGCACGTTCGCGTAATGCCATGATGGGCGGTAACGATGAACGTGAATCCACGCTCAATCAGTTGCTGACCGAGATGGATGGCTTCGGGACGAATTCGGGCGTCATCATCCTTGCGGCGACCAACCGTGCCGACATCCTCGACAAAGCGCTGCTGCGTGCAGGACGCTTCGACCGTCAGATTCATGTCGACCTGCCCGACCTGAACGAACGTAAGGCTGTGTTCAAGGTGCATCTGCGTCCTATCAAGGTGGACGAGCATCTGGACGTCGACCTCCTGGCGCGTCAGACCCCTGGCTTTAGTGGTGCCGACATTGCCAATGTCTGCAACGAAGCGGCGCTGATTGCTGCCCGTCATGGCAAGGGCAGCGTGGGCAAGGAAGATTTTCTGGCAGCGGTAGACCGTATCGTCGGAGGCTTGGAGAAGAAGACCAAGGTGATGACCGAGGAAGAGAAACGCACCATCGCCCTCCACGAAGCAGGACATGCCACCATCTCTTGGAACCTCCAGTATGCCAACCCGCTCATCAAGGTCACCATCGTGCCCCGAGGGCGTGCGCTCGGAGCGGCATGGTATCTTCCTGAAGAACGTCAGATCACGACCCGTGAACAGATGTTGGACGAGATGTGTGCCACTCTGGGCGGACGTGCTGCTGAGGAACTCTTCACGGGGCATATCTCCAGCGGGGCGATGAACGACCTGGAGCGTGTCACCAAGCAAGCTTATGGCATGATAGCCTATATGGGTATGAGCGACCGTCTGCCCAACCTCTGTTACTACAATAACGACGAGTATTCCTGGCAGCGCCCGTATAGCGAGGCTACGGCAGAGCTCATCGATCAGGAAGTGAAGCGCATGATAGCCGAACAATACGACCGTGCGAAGAAACTGTTGATGGAGAAGAAGGAGGGGCATAATGCTTTGGCCGAACTGCTCGTCGAGCGTGAAGTCATCTATGCCGAGGATGTGGAACACATCTTTGGCAAGCGCCCCTGGACCAGCCGTACCGAGGAACTGTTGGGAGAAGACCCTCTGCCCACCACTAAAGAGGAAAATGAGGCTTCTTCCGAGCAGACATCCGCGTCGTAAGCATATCACAACACAAATTCTCCTTAACCATTTATTCTATCATTCTCATGCAGCAGCAACCCGGTAGCCATAGTGACCACTCCCTCCCGATAGGGGAGAACGAAGGGAAGAAGCCTCAGAGTAAGGCTTCCAATTTCCTCATCCGCACCATCACGGGCATTCTCTTTGTCGCCGTGATGGTGGGCGGAATCCTTTATTCCCCTCTCACGTGTGCATTCCTTTTCTTTGTGATCACCATCTTGACGACATGGGAATTCACCGGAGTCGTGAACATGCGGGAGGATACGGAGGTGAATCGTCTGATAACGACGGTTGCCGCAGCTTCTTTTTACTTGGGCTTCTGGGGCTATGCCGTGACGAACTTCGTCTCCCTGGCTTTCCTGCCGTGGCTGCTTAGTGTTGTCTATCTGCTCATCTCAGAACTCTACCTCCAGCGGCCTCATCCGCTGCAGAACTGGGCGATGGCTTTGATGGCACAGCTTTATATCGCCTTGCCGTTCAGCCTGTTGGTTTTCATACTTCATGCCAGCGACATGGAACTCTATACCGTCTTGCACAGTGACGGCTATCTGTGCGTACTGGCTATCTTCATCTTCCTCTGGTGCTCTGATTCGGGAGCCTACTGCTGCGGTTCTCTTTTGGGAAAGCATAAGCTCTTTCCCCGCATCTCTCCGGGAAAGACGTGGGAGGGTTCTGTCGGAGGAGGCATCCTTACGGTGGGCGCTTCACAGGTCGTCGCCGCTTTTGCTCCGGTGCTGACCCCCTGGCAGTGGGCCGGCTTTGCCCTGGTGGTTGTTGTTTTCGGCACATGGGGCGACTTGGTAGAGAGTCTGCTCAAGCGCTATCTGGGCATCAAGGACAGCGGTCATATCCTGCCGGGGCATGGCGGTATGCTCGACCGCTTTGACAGCAGTCTCATTGCCATTCCTGCATGTTTTGTTTACCTGTCCATCCTTGGTTACAGCATGATGTCGGCGCTCTAAAGAAACGTTAAATTTCTTGCCTCGCCATTAAACGTACTGCCGTGAGGGCAGTCAATGGAAATAAAGAAAAAGCAAAACATGAAGCACTTCCTTTCTCTCTTGCTGGCACTGTGTATGACCGTGGTGGCCAGTGCACAGAAAATTACCGTGAGCGGAACCATTGTGGACAGTCAGGGCGAGCCTCTGCCGGGTGCCACTGTTGTCATCATGCATCCCGACAGCACGCAGGTGACGGGACAGCAGACGCGCGCCGACGGCACCTTCAGTATCGGCTCCATCAAGGCTGGCGAATATCTGCTCCGTGCCTCCTTTGTCGGCTATAAGACCATTTTCAAGTCCCTATCGCTCAATAAGAAGAACCGCTCCGTCCTGTTGGGCGAAATCTCCCTGCAGGACAATGCACGCCTGATGAAGGAAGCGCAGGTGACGGCACGCGCGGCGCAGGTGGAGATGAAGGCCGACACCTTCATCTATAATTCCGATGCGTTCCGCATTCCCGAAGGCTCCAACTTCGAGGCATTGCTCAAGAAGTTCCCCGGCGCCGAGATTACCGAGGAGGGAACCATTAAGATCAACGGTAAGGAAGTGAAGAAGATTCTTGTCAATGAGAAGGAATTCTTTGGCGGTGATGCGCAGATGACCCTGAAGAACCTGCCATCCAAGATGGTCAGTAAGGTCAAGGCCTACGACCGTCAGAGTGATTACACCCGTGTGACGGGTATTGACGACGGCGAGGAGGAGACCGTCCTCGACCTCACGGTCAAGAAAGGAATGACCGAGGGATGGAACCTCAATATCGACCTGGCTTACGGCACCGAGAAGCGCTATGCCGAGCGCCTCAACCTCACTCGCTTCACGGACAATTCCAACTTTGCCATCTTCGGCTCGGCCAATAACGTCGGCGACCGCGGCTATGGCGGCTGGGGGCGTGGCAGCAATGGACTCACGGCCATCAAGAATCCCGGTGTGAACTTTGCATGGCAGAATGACAAGAAGCAGAACGAAGCCGGACGCTTCGAGATTGGCGGTAACGTCCGTTATCGCCATGAGAGCACGGATGTCAGCACGCGCACCAACAGCGAGGCCTTCCTCTCCTCCACGGCATCGCAGTTCGTGAACAGCCTCAGCCAGAGTTACGGCAGCAACACGCAGGTCAACAGCGATTTCCGCGTCGAGTGGCAACCGGACTCCATGACCAATATCATCTTCCGGCCGGCCTACTCCTATTCCAAGAACCGCAGCCAGAGTGCCAGCCGCAGCGTGACCTTCAACGACAGTCCTTATGAGGCGGGCATGGAAGACCCCCTCAGCGAGTACATGGATAAGATAGCTTCTTCCATGGTAGAGAACACTCTCCGCTACCAGTCCATCCTCGTCAACGACAACGACCGCACCAGTCGCGGCGACAACAGCAGCTATAACATCAATGGATCCCTGCAGGTGAACCGCCGCCTGGGCAAGGCCGGACGTAACCTCACCCTCGACCTCGGAGCATCTACGGGAAAGAGCGAGGGCGAGAACTACAGCCGGAGCCTCGTGCATTTCTTCCAGGACAGCCAGCGACCCTTCACCTTCACCAACCAGTACACCGACAGCCCCTCCAAGAACTGGAACTGGAGAGCCCGCCTCTCCTACAGCGAGCCGCTCTTCAAGGGGGCCAACCTGCAGCTCTCCTATCAGTTCCAGCGCCGATATACGGACAGCGACCGTTCCATGTACAGCATCGATTCGCTTCTCTATAAGAAAGACCAGGATCCTTCCTTGGCTGCACTCACCGACGAGGAGATCATCCAGCAGTTGGTGCTCGGCTACAAACCTTCGCAGCCGCTGCTCGAAGGGCTTCGTAACATCGAGAACTCACAGTATGCTACCTACAACGAGTACAACCACGACGCCTCCGTCATGTTCCGCTATCAGTTCGGGGATTTCAACCTGAATGCGGGTGTCAGCTTCCAGCCGCAGACCACCCACATGGACTACCAGAAGCATCGGCTCGACACCACGGTCACGCGCCATGTCTTCAACTGGGCACCTCGTGTGGACTTGCGATGGAAAATCTCCAATACCAGCCAGTTCCGTGTCCGCTACAACGGACGTATGGGGCAGCCCTCGATGACGCAGCTGCTGGATGTCGATGATACTTCCGACCCCCTGAACGTCAGTCATGGTAATCCGGGGCTGAAGCCCTCGTGGAGCAACCGTTTCAACATGTTCTACAACAACTATATTGTTGACAAGCAGATGGGATGGTTCTTCAACCTGCGGTTCAACAACACGCTCAACAGTATCTCCTCGCGTACCATCTATGACACGACCACGGGTAAGCGCGAGACAACACCCGAAAACATCAACGGCAATTGGGATGCCGGAGCCTTTGCCATGTTCAACACGGCCATCGACCGCCAGAAGTACTGGAACATCATGAACCGTGTGAACTTCAACTATAGCCACAGCGTCGGATACATGGCCCTCGACCAGGCTTCCAGCTCGGTGCGGGCCACGACCCGGCAGACCAATGTCGACGAGAACCTCCGTCTGAACTTCCGTAACGATTATGTGGAGGTGGGCGTCAATGGGGGACTTAACTACAATCACGCCCGCAACGACGTGCGCTCCTCGGCCAACCTCGACACATGGACCTTCAGCTATGGAGGTAACCTGCAGCTCAATGCGCCCTGGGGTACCAGCCTCTCCACGGACATCACGCAGCAGAGCCGGCGCGGATTTGCCGACGAGACCATGAATACCAACGAACTCATCTGGAACGCACAGCTCTCGCAGACATTCCTCAAGAACAAGTCGCTGACGTTGAGCGTCCAGTGGTACGACATCCTGAAGGAGCGTAGCAACATCAGCCGCGCCATCAGTGCCATGCAGCGCAGCGACTCCTGGAACAACGCCATCCATTCCTATCTGATGTTCCATCTCATCTATCAGTTCAACCTCATGGGCGACAAGGAAGCCCGTCGTGAGGGCTTCGGGGGCTTTGGCGGTCCTGGCGGTCCTGGCGGCAACCGTGGCGGTCAGGGTGGCCGTGGCGGCAATCGTGGCGGTGGCTTTGGCGGGCCGCGCTGAGGTGCACTGCGGCACGTCACTGCATTTTCGTGAACACATCCGTCACCTCTCTCGTGTGCACGCGCATTCTGCAATTTTCCGAAAACATCTGTCACTCTATCACTAATCGTTTTAACCATTTGTAAATAAACTGTGTAGGAAGTGATAGATGAGGTGATAGATAGGTGATAGGAGTGATAGATAAATGGCAAAAAACGGGTCAGACACTTGCAAAAATGGCAAGAAAATTTCTTCTGACAAAAGTTTGAACAGATTGACGTTAAGATTGATGTCGATTGACGACGCAAGAACCGACTGCCTGCTACTTTATATTAGCCGTCAATCCTCGTTAATCTTGTCGTCAATCTTCGTTGAAAAACATTTATTTGATTAGATTGACGTTAAGATTGATGTCGATTGACGACGCAAGAACCGACAGCCTGCTGCTTTATATAAGCCGTCAATCCTCGTCAATCTTGTCGTCCATCTTCGTTGAAAACATCTATTTGATTAGCTTGACGTTAAGATTGATGTCGATTGACGACGCAAAGCATCGCCTGCCTGCTGCTTTATATAAGCCGTCAATCCTCGTCAATCTTGTCGTCCATCTTCGTTGAAAAACATTTATTTGATTAGATTGACGTTAAGATTGATGTAGATTGACGACGTAAGAACCGACTGCCCGCTACTTTATATTAGCCGTCAATCCTCGTCAATCTTGTCGTCCATCTTCGTGGAAATACTTTTATTTGATTGAAGTTTCGGCTGTTCGAAGAATTGCAGATTACACAGATTCTGGACTCTCCCTGGACTCTCCCCCCGAACGAGTCCAGACGGAACACTCAGTTCCGTCTTCCTCGCACCCTAAAGGGAGGGAGCAAATACCTGACAAGAGCAGGATTACCACGTCCTCTGCTTTTACAAGTAACTGCTCCCTCCCTTTAGGGAGGGCGGGGGGAGAGTCCAGGGAGAGTCTGGAATCTGTGGTTCTTTGGCATTTTTGCTCCAATCTCTTGGCACTTTTGCTCGAAACCCTTAACACTTTTCGTGAAAACCCTTGGGACTTTTCGTGAAAACCCTTGGGACTTTCGGTCGAAACCCTTAACACTTTTGTGCTGA
>CAMVFC010000103.1 GCA_947166655.1 uncultured Prevotellaceae bacterium | reverse complement strand
ATCGGGCAGAGGGCGTGAAAGCGCTGAAGGCCGAGGCCGAACGTGTGGTAAAGGCGATCCCCGAAAAGTGGACACCGGGCAAGCAAAACGGACAGCCCGTCCGCGTCAACTTCCAACTGCCTGTCTCGTTCCGCATTCAATAAAGCTGGCAGCGACAGTAAGTAAAAGCTGAAAAATCTGGTCGACACTGCGGCCCGCGTGAAGCGGCACTTTCAGACGATTCACAAGGCCGTTCTACACAAGTTGCCCAAGGAAGGGGTTTGTTCCATCACGATGGAATGATGGTTCCATCACGATGGAACGATGGTTCCATCACGATGGAACAAACCCCTCTCCCTACGTACCTGCCTTATTCCTCCTGCGCTGAGAGGCATTTCCGGCTATGGAACCCCAATCGGACATTAGACCAACATAGGCTATCGGCAATGTTTCTCATTATTTATTGCAGTGATCATACCCTCTGTTGCGGCATCTTTCCGCCGTTTCATCCCCCGCCAGGGGAGTACAGAGGGCTTCACAATGCCCACATGGCTCCTTCGCTCAAAACGAAAATACGGCTCAAAACAGAGGCTATTCCCACTGCCATTCTAATGAACCGATTGGGTTAAAGAAAGCTTCTTGGTCTGCACACAGCTATCGCAGGCATGGCAGAGCGAGAAAAGAACCCTGCGGGCACACCCCGGACAGCTGACAGCTTCTCGCTCTGTTCGGCACCCACGACGACGGGCAGAGAAGGGCGTCTGATCAGCAATCCCAAATGTCGTCGTGCCAACGAATCTCAGGAGGCGTGTCTGCGTCGCGGACGATAATGGCGATGACGGGATAGTAGACGGGCATGGGAGAAGGATGCTGCAGTTTCCAAGCCATCATGGCATTCCAGAGAAGCGTGCGTTTCTTGGAAGTGATGGCCGCCTCGGCTGTCCACTCCTCGCCGTGGCGCGTCTTCACTTCGACGAAATAAAGCGTGCTGTCCCGCTGCGCGATGAGGTCTACCTCCTGATGCCCGTGCCGCCAGTTGCGTGCAAGAATCTCGAAATCCTTCTCCTCCAAGAACTTGGCAGCCAGGTCTTCGCCCCATTTTCCGAATTCGTTGTGACGCGCCATGATGAATGCTCGTTTTGTTGTTTCTACAGGCAAAGGTAAGGCTTTCTTCCCGTACCGGCAAAGATTTCTTCCTGTTTTTTTAGGATGAGGAATGAAGAGTGAAAAAGACTCTTCATTCCCCACCGTCTGGCAGGATATGCTCTTTCAGCACCAAGGCCACCAGGTTCACCGTGTTCTTCACGCCGAACTTGGCCAGCAACCTTTTCCTGTACCATTTCACTGTTTCGGCGCTGAGGCGCAGACGCTCTGCAATCTCGGGATTGGAGTAGCCCTGGCAGACATCTTCCAGAATCTTCTGCTCCGGTTGGGTGAGACGGACAGCCTTGCTGCCTGTCTGCCGGATGATGTTTTCTACCGCCGGACTGATGTAGCGCTGCCCTTTCCACACGTGTTCTATGGCCGTCAAGAGTTCCTCGACGGGGGCGCTTTTCAGCACATAACCATGAACGCCGCTATCCAGCATCCGCCGGATTACGGCATATTCGTCGTGAATGGTGAGGGCGACGACCTTGACTTTCGGATATGCCCCCGTGACCCACTGGCAGAATGCTATGCCGTCGCCACATTCGGGAGCAGGCTCGGTCTCCCGTTGCCTTTCGGGAATCGAGATGTCAAGCAACAGCACGTCTGGACAACGCTGCACCAATGCTGCCCGACAATCACGGAAAGAGGTAAAACATCGGCTGACGCGCACCGTCTCGCTGCGGTTGACGGCTTCCATCAGCCCCTCGCAGAACATCGCATGGTCATCTACGATGTAGGCATCTATCTTATATTTCATAGCGGCAATGTTACGTTGATTTCTGTCCCCTCGCTTTCGCCGGTCACGATTCGCAGCCTCCCGTGGTACGACTCGGCACGCTCGCGGATGTTCTGCAAGCCCATACCGCTCTGGTCACTCATGCCCTTTCCGTCGTCGCTGACCGTCAGCGTCACTTCGTGGGCGTCTTGCATCAACTGAATGTCAATGCGGGTGGCTTCGGCATACTTCAGGGCGTTGTTCACCAGTTCGTAGGCGCAGCGATAGAGTGTCAGTTCCTGTTCTTTGCTGAGTCGGATGTCGCCGAATGTCTGGAATTCCGCCCCGGGAACGGAACGAGCGAAGTCGTGAAGGGCCGACACCACTCCCTTCTGCAACAACTCCTCGGGCATCAGGTGGTGCGATACCCGGCGCAACTCCGTGTGCGCCTGGTCCAGAAGTCGCAATGCCTCGTCCCGACCTGTGCCTCCTTCTATTTTCAGTCGCAGCAAAGACAGCATACCGCCCAGCGAGTCGTGCAACTCGCGGGCCAGGATGTGCCGCTCTTTCGCCTCCGTCTCTAAAGCCACCTCGGCAGCAAGCAACGCCTTCTGCCGGCGGTGGGCCAGGTGGAAATAGGCCATCAGGGCAATGGCTGCCGACAGCAGTGCTACGGTCAGCGCCAACAGCCATCGCTGCTGTCGCTGTTCCCTGGCCAGCTGTGCAATCTGAGCCTCTTTCTTTGCCGTCTCGTAGAGCACCTCCATCTGCGAGAGTCCGCTCTGATAGTGGTCGGTGGCGTAACGGTTCATCAGGTCGACGGCCTTCTGCATATACTCGCGGGCCTTTGCCTTCTGCCCCAGCTCGGCATAGATTTCTGCCAAGAGCAGGTAGCCGCCCTTGTCGGCAATGGTGGCGGCGGAATCGGGATGGACACTCTTCAGAGCGTAGTCGAGCGCCTGCTGCCAGTGGCCTTCAGCCATCGATACTTCGCAGGCGGCCATGTAAATCTCTGCAGCGTCGTCGAACATCATCTCGACACGGTCTGTGTAGGGCAACGCCTCGCCCACACAAGCTTTGGCTGCCGCCACGTCCTCATGGCCCGCCATCATGTGGATGCGGGCTTTGATGGCCATCGTGTAGGCAAAGTCCTGAGGTTCCTCCTTGCGGTGGGGGCGGTAGTAAGCCAGCGCTTCGTTGACGGCTTGCAGGGCTTTGTCGTGCCGGGCGGTGTTGAAGTACACGCCCGAGAGGCCCTTCTTGGGCAGCGTCATCATCAGCGAGTCGCCGGACTCCCGGGCCTTCTCGATGGCTTTCTGATAGTTGCGTTCGGCCTCGCCGAAGTTACCCATCTGGGCGTACAGCTCTCCCATATTATAATAAAGGACGGTCTGGCTCTCCCGCCAGTTGTATTTTTCGAAGATGGGCAGCGCCTGCTGGTAGTAGTGGATGGCCAGGTGGGCCTTGTCCTGCATGTTATAGAGGTTGCCCAGACTGCCGTAAATGACAGAGCGGGCATCGTCAATGTCCTTCTCGCTGTAGCGCTTCATCGTGGCCATCGTGTCGATGACGGCCAGCGACTGCTGGTAGAGGGCGGCGGCCTCGTCGTACTCCTCGCTGCCATAGTGCATCTGGGCGAAGAGGCGCAGCACGTTCTGCCGCACGTTCAGTCCGCCCAGCTCGTAGCTCAGTGCCAAGGCTTTGCAGCCATAGTCGGCGGCTTTGGCTGAGTCGTAGTTCAGCCAGCCGCGCATCAACTCGTCGTAGGCCCCGAGCAGGTCTTTGCCCTGCGGCGGGTGGTGGCTCTTCAACGCCGCCTCCAAGGAGTCCACGCGGGCGTTGCGATGGTCGTTGTAGGCCTGAGCCGCAAGACAGGACATCAGGCACAGTGTCAGGTACAGAAACTTCATAACGTCTGCAAAGATAAAATATTCTTTCCGTAACCACCACCCTAATGGGTGGAAGATTGCTTGCGCAGCAGAGAAATACCACCCCGTGGGGTGGTGTTTACTCCCCCGCCACTTCTCCTTTACAGATAGCGGCGGCCCAGGCATTCAGCGCCAAACACCGCGAACGCATGTTCTCTATCTTCTCGTTCTGCCAGGGTAGGGCGACAGCAGTAGCAGGCGACCTTCGGCACAGGCTATCAGATAACGCGGTTCGGGCTTAAAGAAAGGCGGAAAACCTTTCAGCAAGAGCACGATCAGCGGCACCCTCTGTTCCAGACAGGCCGTCGTAATGAGCCGCTCGCCGGGGCTGATGCTGGGCGAAACGACGACGGCTCCCTGCTGGCCTGCGTTCAGGAAATGCTGCCTGCGCTGTTCTATCTCATCGGGAGCGAGGCGGCGCGAGCATTGCAGTTGCAGCTTCAAAGGAGCGTCGAGCAGGGCGAGGTTACCCATAGCGCTCATGGTCGCGCCAGCCACCACAATGCCTTCTACGGGCCGGAACATACCGGGGTGGTCGCGCTTCAACAGCAGACGGCGCGGGTTGTCTTCGAGATACGCCAGCATACGCCCCAGCTGCCCCTTATGAAGCAGCAGGCGGTCGTGGTAGCCTCGCTCCCAAAGGGCGCCCGGCTGCTGGAGGCGGCCTCCTGCACGCTGGGGGCGGGCGCATGGCTGCTGCGCCGTGCCTCGGGCCTGCGTCTTTGACTGCAACGCTGTTGCAGTGTACGGAACTGCCCCAGCTGCCGCCATTGTTCCACCAGCCGCAGCAGCCCTCTCCGCCGCTGCCCTCTCCGCCGCAGCCTTCTCTGCCACTGCCCTCTCCGCCGCTGCCCTCTCCGTTACTGCCGTCTCCGTACACTGCGACATCGTCGCAGTCCCTCCACCAGCACTTCCTCCACCAGCACTTCCTCCCGCCGTCGCAGCCATCAGCCCCAATTCCCTGGCCGCCTGGTGCGTGCCGGCCTTGAAGCCCTTGATGACAGCCCCCAAGTGGCAGTCCAGCCGCTCATGCACAAAGAGCACGCCGTGGATATGGTCAGGCATGACGCACAGCTTCATTACCTCCACCTGAGGGTAGTGCCGGGCAATGTTCATCCAGCATTCCCTGACCTTCTCGCCCAAAGGCGACAGCACCACGGCGGGTTGCTCAGGCCCCTCGGTAACGTCGGCCCTGCCTGTCAGCGTGCCTAACAGTGGCCGACGGCCCTCAACAGCCAGGGTTATCATATAGATACCGCGGTCAGTGTAGTCATGATGCTCGCTCCGCCGCTTCATCGAGGCCACCTTTTCCTGCTTCATCGACCACTCGCGGCTCTCCGCATTGCGGAATATCTTCCTCTCCATAGCCTACTATGTTTATCTCTTGCAAAAATAGACTTTTCCCGAAGAACTGCCAAAGAAATATGCCAGTATTTCCACTTTTGCTCCCCCCTGAAGGGTGGTAACAAACCCGTTCTTTCGTAATTCGTCGGATGGAGGCGTGTAGAAATGTGGAATAAGGTTTATCTTTGCGGCAATGACAACAACTCTAAATTCATTTTTATGAAGAAGACATTACTTACCTTAGCAGCCCTTGGGCTGATGTTCACCTCGGTGCAGGCCAGCGTGGTGATCAACGAGACGAACTTCCCCGACGAGGCGTTGCGCGGCTATGCATCGCAGTACGACGAGGACGGCAACGGCACGCTGAGCGACGCGGAACTGGCTACGATTACTAGCATCAATGCCGGCGGCATCCTGAACCTGAAGGGTGCCGAGCACTTCACGAACCTGGAAGAACTCCACTTGTGGGGCTATTCGGAAGAGCAAAGCATCCGGGAGATTGACCCCAGCGTGTTTCCCAAGCTCTATCGTTTCACCTTGCAGGAATGTCATGGTGTAACGGCCATGGACTTCAGCAGGAACACGATGTTTGAGACCATAGAGCTGTCGCACTGCCCCAACGTCCACACCCTCTCGTTGCCATCCAGCGTGAAAGAAATCCAGCTGAACGGCACACCAAAGCTGATGGCGCTCGACGTCAGCCAGCTGACTAACCTGACGGGATTATGGCTGCAGCATACGGGCATCACCGACCTCGACTTCTCGAACCATCCCGCCATCCAGCTCGTCAGCATTCAGGGCGAAGAGGATGCTGTCGATAAGATGAACTCGCTGAACCTCCAGAACTGTGCGACCTTAGAGAATGTCGATATCCGCTATACCACCATCAAGTCGCTCTCGATGAAGCACCTGCCCATCGTCCGCACGCTGATGATGCTGAACAACGACATCACCACCATCACCATCGACGACTGCGAGGAGTTCAACGACATCACCTGCGACCATAACGTTTTAGGCACGCTCAGCCTGACGAACAACCCTGCGCTCAGAGCCGTCAACTGCGAGGACAACCGCCTGCAGGTGCTCATTGCCGACAACTGCCCCGTGCTCGGCCGGGTGCAGGCTTTCAACAACCGGCTGATGTGGCTCGACCTGAAAGACGTTATGAAAGGCAATGTGGACGAAAGCGCCCTGAAGCTCGACAATCAGCAGCCCACCGTGCAAGCCGTGAAGATTTCACCGACCGAGGTAGGTCTGCGCGTGCATGAGCGTCTGGATGTGGCTCGAGTGCTGAACCTGCGTGCCAAGGGCATCGCCCAGATGCCGAAGGAAATCTTCGTCGACGGCATCCGCTACTTCGTCTTCTACGACAACGGCCCCGACACGCCTAACCTCGTGGGCAGCGACTGCGGCTACGAATACGACACCAGGTGGCCCTACCTTTGGATGGAGGGCAACACGAAGGACAACCGCCTGCCCGTGACACTGAACGTGACGAGCTGGACCAAACATCAGGCCTTCCTGACGCTTTCGGCGACCCGCGTGGAGGGCAAGTATGGCGAGCCTGCCCCGACGGCTCCCGTTGTTACGCGCTCACAGGACTACGATGGCAAGATTACTTTCTCGTCGAGCAACGAAAGCATCGTCAAGGTGAATGCCGAAAGCGGCGAGCTGACCGTCGTCGGAGCCGGCACCGCCATCATCAGTGTCAGCGGTGCTGAGACCGACTACCGTCTGGCTCCACTGACTAAGACCTACACCGTATTTATAGAAAAGGCTACGCCCGTCATCACCTTCCCAGCTGCCGAAATCAAAACCACCTACGGCGAGACAGTTCCTCTGAACCCGCTTACCGTCACATGGTATGAGGGCACCGTCGCATACGCTTCGGCCAACGAGGAGAAGGCCACGGTCGATGCCGAAGGCGTCGTGACTACAAAGGGAGCTGGCGATGTCATCATCACAGGTATCGCGCCAGAGACTTCAAACTTCAAGCGCGGCGAGGTGACTTATGTGCTTCACATCGCCAAAGCATCGCCCGTATTCGCATTCGAAAAGGATGGACTGACAGCTCACTTAGGTGAAGCAGTACCTGAGAACAATCTCAGCATCGGCCTCTACGACGGAAAGGTGCAGTATGCTTCGAGCGACGAAAGCATCGCCACCGTCGATGCCGAAGGCGTCGTCACAGCTTTGGCCATTGGCGAGGTAACCATCACCGCCACAGGTGCCGAGACCGAGAACTGCAACGAGGCCCGCCAGGCCCAATACACGCTGACCATCAGCGAGCCTTCTGGCATAAGCGCTCTTGCGGACGATGCTGCCTGCACACGCAAAGGCTACGACCTGCAAGGCCGTACCGTGAGGGTGCTGACGGCTCGCAAGGGCGTATATATTGTGGATGGAAAGAAAGTAGTGAAGAACTGAGAGAGAGTCGGCAGCTGCTTCATCGAGGGGGTGAAGTAAGCTACGGAGAAACACGATACACCTGACGAGAGGGCTGCGAAACCATCTGCAGCCCTCTCGCATTCTATTGGGCCCATCAGAGAATCACTACCTTTATCTTTAAACTATGTTAAAGCAGCATAACATTTCGAGCTGGCGTACGTTTTATTAATGTATGACACCTGCTGAGTTCACAACCTTTGCAAAAATGCGGCGTCCGAGGTTACTGGCCCTGGGACGCGACTTCTTCGGCGAGACGGAGAGTGCAGAAGATGCCGTGCAGGAAGCGCTGATCAAGTTGTGGACGACGTGGCAGCAACTACCATCGCCAACAGATGCAGAACGCTTGGCGGTACGACTGACGAAATACGCCTGCATCGACATCCAACGACGGCGACACACCGAACAGGCGGTATCTTTGGAAACGCTTCCGCAGACGGAGACGGCCAGCGAGTTCACGGCCACAGACTTATTGCACGGGCGTGAGGTACGCGAAGCGGTGGCAAAGGCAGTTCATCTCTTACGTCCCTCGGAACGACGTCTGTGGACGATGTTCGCCGAAGCACAGATGGAGACGACACAAATAGCAGCCGCCACAGGTATCAGCCCTCGCAGCGTAAGCGCAATGATCAGCACAGCACGGCGGAAGATTATGAACGAATTGAAGAAAGGAGGATTCTTATGATGAAGGAAAACATGAAAAGAGAAAAAGAAGAAAAGGTATTATTCTCCTTGGAGCAATATCTGGCTGGCCGGCAGCCATTGAAGCCGGAATGGACAGCTATGCCCACCGACGAAGAGTTGGAAGCCGCCGAAGCAGAGTTCGACCGCATCGTGACAGAGCGACAAGAAGCTAAGCCGCCCGTCAAAGTCACACGCCGCATTCCTCTCAGGGCGTGGGTGAAGCTACTTTCCGCAGCTGCCGTTCTCGCGCTGGTCTTCCTGTTATGGCCTAAGGGAAGTGCACCTGAGGGGTTGCCATCTCTTTCTTCGAGCATGGAGCGCCCCGACGAGCCCAGCGCTTCCTCCGAGAGGCACACGGCCCTTTTGGCAGCTACCGACAAAACAGCGGAAGGCTCCTCTGAGAGCGCTGGCGCGAGCGAAGCATCGGAGCGAAGAACATCAAGGGCCGCCACATCGCAAAGGATAAGGGAAACCATCGACGCGGATACCGCAGGAAGAGCCAAGACACCCGGCGCGCCCGGCGAAGAGGAAAATCTCATCGAAGAAACGCTCCCCGATTCAGAGACAGAAGACCTGCTTGCGAGAACTGCTCGTGCCGATGAAGAGGTTCAGACTCGAATCGAGGCCATCGACGCCATCGCGCAGGCTCAGGCAAATTTGGCTTATGGGAGCGCTGTGGCTGCCGTCCTCTGCTCCCGCGAACCTTCATAACGTTATACCTCTTTGCTTTCATTTTTCTCTTTTACTCATACTCTCTGATAATTCGATAAATCGTCAATCCGATATGAAACGCCTTTACATCCTACTATTCATCACGCTTCACGCTTCACTTTTCATGAGTGTTGCCTCGGCTCACAACCGCGTAGAACAAGCCTTCCGCGCCTTGGTGGCCGCGAACAGACATCCGAAGCCCAACGAGGACAGAAAGGATGCACCTGCTGCCATGCAGTTGCTCATCCCAGACGAGCACTTACCGCTGATTATGGAAGTGTACAAGGCTATGGAAGAGGAGCACGCCACCCGCACCGTCTGCTTCCGCCAGGACTTGGGTTCGGCCTGCGCCAACGGTATCGAACTGCAAGGGCGCGACTTCCAGTTTGCCGGACAGTATAACAACATCCTCGGGGGCTTCACGGACCCGACCGTGACGCCTACCACGTACCGTTGGTATTACCTGGCTTGGCGACCTGCTCCCGAGCAGAAGAGCATCGTTGGGTATATCGTCATCACACAAGAGGTCGCCAACACACAGCGTCCGAACATACAAGAGCCCCAAGCACCCAGCTATCAGACGCTGCCGGAGGCCATCAGGAGATTCAAGGAAAGCGCCGAGACGACAGCCCGCCACGCCGACTTTGAGATGCGTGCTGCAGCCTCGGGACAATGGATTTACACGTGGAAGACTTTTGGCTTCAACCTGCCCATAGCCGCCGAACAGGAGCTGATTGCACCACTCTACCGTGCTTTCCTCGAGGTACAACCACGGGCCTATCGCTTCCTGAACAAAAGGGCTGGCGAGACGGCAGAGGACGTGCAGATCGTGGTGAACCACACAGGACGCACCATCGGTCTCGGTCTGCAGACCGACTGGAACATCATCTACGCCTACTTCAACGACGAGGACTTCCCGC
>CAMVFC010000102.1 GCA_947166655.1 uncultured Prevotellaceae bacterium | reverse complement strand
AACAGAGGACGTGGTAATCCTGCTCTTGTTTGGTAACCGCTCCCTCCCTTTAGGGAGGGCGGGGGGAGAGTCCAGGGAGAGTCTGGAATCTGTGGTTCTATGGCAGTTTTGTACAAATCTCAAGGCACTTTTATCGAAAACCCTTGGCAGTTTTCGTGAAAACTCTTGGCAGTTTTGGTCGAAACCCTTAACACTTTTGTGCTGAACGCTGGCGGAAAAAGCAGTAAAGGATATTGGTAACCACGTATATATGTGTGGGGATATGCGTCTGTACGTATGGGCAAATATGTATGTACCTGTCGGCCTCATGTTCACCACTTCCACTAGAAAAATTTCTTTTATAAGGGACACCCCACTACCTTTTTAAGGTAAACCCGTGTAGATGAAGGGGTAAGGGGGTAATGTAGTGGGGTGTGGTAGGTGTGGTAGTCACCCACCTTTTTTGGTCAAAAACGTACAAAAACATCCTCTGACGACGTAAAAAAAGCGACAAAAGCCAGCCATTTGAGCACAAAATCCCCGCTCTTCACTACAAAAACGTTAATGCGTTAATGACGAACGAAGCGTCCATCCGTAGAATCTCAGTGCACTTTCCATGGGCGGAAGAGGTCTTACCCATGGAAAAGTGCTGACCATGAGGCACTTGTGTTGTCTGCTTTTTTCCATAGTACCTATGCAGACGCCCCCGCAAGAAAGCCGTACCTTTGTCGCTGAATAAACGTATTGACGAACGAATCACTATCATCAGATCAACAGAACGATGCAAGAGCGACCTTTGGACCGTCAGCGGGCTGCTGCCGACCGCACGTACCGCCGCCCCTACATGAGGCTCGATGCTTCGAGAGCCGCTTCTCTGACCTACGCCCGGCATTTGCTGCGGACGACCGGTATGCTGGCGGTGGTGTGCCTGCTGTTGCCACTGCTGACCATGACGACGTCCATGCAGGTGGAGGGCGATGTGAACTACCGGCCGCAGGGCGAGTTCACGCTGTGGTACACGCAGCCGGCCGAGGCGCGCGGCGTGCGCGATGCGTGGATGGACTATTATCTGCCGCTGGGCAATGGCCGCATGGGGGCCATGGTGGGCGGTGGCACCTCCAGCGAGATCATTCAGCTCAACGACAAGACATTCTGGGAAGGCAGCGCCACGCTGCAGGGCGCCTATCAGAACCTGGGCTACCTCTGTCTGGACGACCTCAGCAGCTACGCTGCCGGCAGGGCTACGGGCTACCACATGGCACTGGACCTGGAGCGTGGCGTGGCAGAGGCGGAATGGACGCGTGGCGACGGCGTTCGCCTGCGCCGCGAATACCTGTGTAGCCACGCCTCGGGCTGTTTAGCGGTGCGGCTGACGGCATCGCGCACGGGAGCACTGCACGAGCGCATTCGCCTGAAAGGCACGCACGGCGAGCACACATCCTACAGCGCTGCCGGGGCTCTGATGCATTCTCGCCTGACCACGGTCTCGGCCGCCACGGCCCTGGCTCTGCAGACCGACCCCTTGGCGCAGGTCACGGCGACGGCAGACGGGCTGGAGGTGAGCGAGGCCACAGAGCTACTTCTCATCGTGTGCGTGCGTACCGATTATGATTTGGATTCGGAGACATTCACCAACAGTACGGCAGGCCTGGACCGTCAGGCCAGGGAGGATGCCGGAGGGCTGGCGCGGAGCCGCTGGCAGCGGCTGCTGGAGGAGCACGTGGCAGACTATGCGGCGCTGTTCTCGCGGATGACGTTCCGCTTAGAGGCTGCACAGGATGACGTGCCCACGGATGTGCTGGTGGCCTTGGGGCGAAAGGCGACAGCTGCGCAGCGCCGACATCTGGAAGAACTCATCATGGCCTTCGGCCGCTATGTGGCCATCTCGACGTCGCGCCCGGAGACGCCCGTGCCCAGCAACCTGCAGGGCATTTGGTGCAACTCCAACACGCCGCCCTGGAAGAGTGACCTCCACGGCAACATTAACCTACAGATGAACTACTGGCCTTCGGAGTCCACGAACCTCTCTGAGACGGCGCTGCCGTTGCTGGACTTCGTGGAGGCGATGGCTCTTCGTCATCCGACATGGCGCGGCTATGCACGCCATGCTACAGGTACGGATGCGGGATGGCTGATGTTTGCGGCGGCGAATATCTTCGGTTTCTCGCCGGCCCAGCATCCGGAGCAGACCTACCTGGCGGCACCGGCATGGCTGTGCTGGCACCTGTGGCAGCACTACCTGTACACGCTGGACGAGGAGTTCCTCAGGCGTCACGCCCTGCCTGTGATGCTGTCGCAGGTGGACTTCTGGATGCAGCGTCTGGTGCGCGATGCGTCGGACGGCACGTGGGTATGCCCTCAGGAATGGAGTCCTGAGCAGGGCCCGCTCACGGACGGCACGGCCCACACGCAGCAGTGCGTGTACGCGCTCTTCGATGCCACGGTGCAGGCAGCGGACATCGTGGGTGCAGGCAGGTGTGGCATCACGGCGGCACACATAGAGGAGATCCGGGCGAAGCTGTCCCGCCTGGACCGCGGCCTGCACACAGAGCCGTACATGGGCGCCGATACGGGCGACCTGCTGCATACGGGCGACTTGCTGCTGCGCGAGTGGAAGCACGCTACCTACACCTCGGTCACGGACCTTCACCACCGCCATGTCTCGCACCTCGTGGGGCTCTATCCCTTCGACCTCGTGGGCGATGACGATGCGCTGTGTGAGGCTGCTGCGAACAGCCTTCGGCTGCGCGGCGATGCCAGCACGGGGTGGGCCATGGCATGGCGCATGGCGCTGTGGGCACGCTTGGGCGACGGCGACCGTGCACACCGCATCCTGAGCGGTGCGCTGCAGCACGCCTCGCTGTACAGCGTGAGCACCAATCCCGCCTATGCGGGCGTCTACAGCAATCTGCTCTCGGCGCATCCTCCCTTCCAGATCGACGGTAACCTGGGCATGACGGCCGCGATGGCGGAGATGCTTCTGCAGAGTCATGGCGGTTGCCTGCGCCTGCTGCCTGCGTTGCCTTCGGCATGGGCCGCCGGCGGCGAGGTGAAGGGCTTGCGCGGCGAGGGTGCCTTCGAGGTGGACATCCGCTGGCAGGGTGACGCGGCGGAAGCTACGGTCCGCTCGCTGGCAGGCGGCCTGTGCCGTGTGGTGTGGCCGGATGGCAGCGGCGGGCAGTTCCCTACGGAGGCGGGTGGCGTCTACACAGTGCGACGCGGTGAGGACATCGACATGAGCGGTAAGGCGAATACCTTCGCTGATGGCGGACAGCACGGTCGCACGGCGGTCTTCGACCTCTCGGGTCGACGCCTCTCAGAAGTGAAAGAGTGAAAAGTGAAAAGTGAAAAAGTGAAGAGTGAAAATTTCACTTTTCACTCTTCATTCCCACTCGGGGGTCAAATGGTAAATGGTCAAATGGTAAATGGATCGACTTATTCTTTCCTCTTTGTGGCTTTCAGGAACTGCCGTTTCAGTCTGCGGAGCAGTCGCGGATGACTTTCTGTGATGTCCGTGGCCTGTGTGGGGTCGGTGTGAAGGTCATAGAGCGTCCAGTCGTCAAGGTTGCCCAGTTCGTTGCCGGTGATGTTTCGTTTGGCGCCTTTGTAGGGTGGGATGAGGGCGTAGCGTCCGCTGCGGAAGGCCAGTCGGCCGGCAGCCTCGACGACCATACTCTCGCGTCCGCGGCGTCGCTTGCCGAGGAAGGTGGAGAGCATTTCCTGTGAGTCCAGTGTGTCCGGCACGTCCTGCCCGATGAGTTTTCCTAAGGAGGCGAGGAGGTCTTGCTGCGACACCAGTTCATGGACTGTCGTGGGGCGGATATGTCCCTGCCAATAGACAAAGAAAGGTACGCGCGTGCCGGCGTCGTAGAGGCTGTATTTGCCGCCGCGCAGTCCGCCCCGCGGGTCGTGGCGCGGGGCCGACTCTCGTGCTCCGTCAGCGTAGCCGTCGTCGAGGACGGGGCCGTTGTCGCTGGAGAAGATGATGAGCGTGTTCTCCAGCAGGCCTTTCTCCTCGAGCTTCTGCAGCAGCTGACCTACGCACCAGTCGGCTTCGGCGATGACGTCGCCCCGTGCTCCCAGGCCCGTGCGTCCGACAAAGCGAGCATCGGGGGTGCGGGGGACGTGGGGTTGGTGCAGCCCGTAGTACAGGAAGAAGGGCTTTCTGTCCGTGCTGTCGGTTCGCTGGTCGAGGTAGCGGAACACCTTGTTCAGGAGGTACTGAGCCATCTCGTCGTCCTTCCATCGTGCGGCGTGCCCTCCTTTCATGAATCCGATGCGGGGTATGCCGTTGACAATGCTGTTGTTGTGGCCGTGGCTCCACTGCATCTGCAGCAGTTCGGGGTTGGACAGGGCGGTGGGCTCACCCTCGAAGTTGCTTTTGTAGCTGACCAGTAAAGGGTCTGTGGGATCCAGTCCCTCTACGAGTCCGTCCTCGACATAGACGGTGGGCACGCGGTCCACCGTCGCGGCGATGAGGCAGGTGTAGTCAAAGCCGACGGCGTTGGCTGCGGGAGAGATGCGCTGGTTCCAGTCGATCTGGCCTTGTCCCATGCCGAGGTGCCATTTGCCTATGGCTGCGGTGTGGTAGCCTGCTTGCTGGAACATCTTCGGCATGGTGAATTGTCTGGGCGAGATCAGCAGCGGAGCATCGCCCGGCAGGATGTGTACGCCTTTTCTCTTCCAGGGGTACATGCCGGTGAGGAGGCCGTAGCGTGAGGGTGTGGAGGTGGCCGAGGTGGCGTGTCCGTCGGTGAAGCACACGCCGCCGTGGGCGAGGCGGTCGATGTGTGGCGTCTGAAGGGTGGTCTGTCCGTAGGCACTCACATCGCCGAAACCCAGGTCGTCGGCGATGATCAGTATGACATTCGGATGCTGCTGAGCGAGGGCGATGGGAGAAATGAGAAATAAAGAATGGGAGAGGAGAAGAGAAGCCCACCCCCGCCCTGTGGAAGGGGGAAAGTGAAAGGTGGAAGATGAAAAGCCCACCCGCGACCCCTCCCCGGAGAGGAGCTTTCTTGGCAGCTTGTGTGCTCTGCCGCTTTGGCTCCCCTCCCCCGGGAAGGGCTGTGGATGGGCTGTATTCTTATTTTTCACTTTTTAGCTTTGCTGACTTTTGTCACGGCTCGGCCATTTAAGAGCAAGCTCTTATGGCACTCGCTGCTCCAAAAGTTCACTTTTTCACCACCTTACGTCCGCCGACGATGTAGAGTCCTTGCGGGAGTCCTTCGAGCGAGGTGGTTCCTGCGCGCAGGCATCGTCCGTCGATGCTGTAGACGTTGTTGTCGGCGGCGGGTGTGTCGTTGGCGAGGTCGGCGATGCCTACGATGGGCGTCCTGTCGTTGGCGTTGCCGTAGACATTGGTCTGGTAGAAGCGTACGCGGTAAGGCCACTGCTCGACGTCGCTCTCCTCGCTCCAGCTGAGCCAGTCGCGCGTCCAGTAGGCCGTAGGTGCTCCGCTGACGACGAGCCAGAGGTACTGTGCGTCGGCGGGGCAGTCGAAGGAGAAGGTGACTTCGGGCTGGTCGTAGGTGGCGGTGGCGATGTCGCCGTAGATGCGTGTGCCGTCTTTCTGTAGAGCCACGAAGCCAGCCTTCCAGCCTGCTTTCTGCGTCCTGAAGGCGTTGTAGCCGCTGGCGCCGGCTTCGCCTACGAGGTGTGCGTAGACGGTGGTGGCCTTAGAGGGTGCGTTCAGGCGTATGGCGTTGTTACCCCAGTTCTCGATGCAGTTCTCCGGTGTGGGCCACCAGTAGCCGTCGGCGTCCTTGGTGAGCTTGGTCTGGTCGCGGAAGCCGATGCGGTTGGCGCCAGCCTGGCGGATGGGGTCAAGGTCGAAGGTGGTCATGCGGGCGCCGTACTCCCACATCTCGTCGCCGAGCTGGTCCAGCTTCTGCGCCGTGGTGCCGGTCATGGTCAGCCGCATGTAAGCCTGCAAGGGGTCTTCGGGGCTGCGCGACTCGTTCCAGAGCTTGCCGATGAAGTCGAGGCCGTGGTGGTGGCACATGTAGTCCTGGATGAAGAAGTTGTGGTAGCGCAAGTCCACGCACAGCGGGTGGCGGTGCAGGCCGTTGATGGTGCCTCCGAACCAGTCGTTGCCCTGGTTGGAGTCCCAGACGAACTGCATGTGGGGGTAGAACTTGTAAGCCTGCCACTGGGCGCACATTTCCCAGAAGACGTTGAGGGTGGACGAGCCCCAGTTGTACATCCATCTGTTCCAGTCCTCGTTGTCGCAGTGGGTCTGGTACTGGAAGCAGTGTCCTATCTCGTGTGCCACGGTCTGCCCGCTGCGGGAGGTGTGTGCTCCGTTGGAGAGGGTGAGCAGGCCTATCTGGTTGTCGATGCCGCTGCCGCTGGCTTCCCAGTCGGTGGTGTGGCGCAGGCGGATGATCATCTTGTAGGTGTCGGTCTTGGACTTACCTTCGTTGATGGTGATGAAACCGAGGTCGTTGGCGTAGAACTCGAAGATCTTGTCGGCCGTGTCAAGGATGCCTGGCACGGCGGCAGGCACGTCGGTGCCGTAGCCTGCTTCCCAGAACAGGATCCAGTGCTTCGACTGCATGGAGCGCTCGTAGCTCCACTGGTTGGTGCCTGCTTTCAGTTCGGCGTCGGTGCCGCAGGCGCTGCCGCTGCAGTAGATTTTCTTGTCCACGCTGCTGGTGCGTGTGGTGAGCAGTGAGGCGGCGCTTCGCAGCTGCGTGTCGGTGAGGGCATAGTCGGTGAGCTTCTCGCGTGCGGTGGCGATGGCTGTCTGCAGGATGTTCCATGCGCTGGCCTTGCGCGGCACGTCCTTCCACCATGCGAGCACCTTCTCGGCGTAGAGGATGCGCTGCTGCAGTGCGTCGTAGAGTGCGCGCGAAGCCTCGGCGCCCTCGATGGCTGCCAGCAGCGCCGTGCGTGCGTCGGTCAGCGCTGCCTCGTCGTATATGAGGTTGCCGTCATCGTCCGTCCCTGTTCCCTTCAGCGCCTGTCCGGCGGCTGTCACGGCAGCCGTCAGCGGTTCGGCGGCAGAGTTCTGGATGCCTTTCTTTAAGTATTCCTCTGCGTGCCGGGTCAGTTTCTCCACCTCGGCGGCGATGTCTGCGCTGCTCAGGGTGCCGATGTAGGCCAGCTTGAAGTTGTCCACGCAGAGCCAGTTGCCCGTAGCGCCCTCAGTGACGAGGCCTATCTCGACGTCGCTCTGCTCTTCCACGACGGAGAACGTCACGGCGTACATATTCATGGAGGTCACCTCCTTGCGGCTGATGCCGGCAAAGAGATAGGCGCCCGTCTGTGCGGTGCCGCTGTTGGTGGTGCTGCCGCTGCCGCTCTGCTGGATGTGCAGGGCGTTGGCGGTGAGGCGGTAGTTGCCTCGCGGCAGTGCTTTCAGCGTCTGCGTGACGGCGTGGTCGCCCAGCTGCTGGCCGATGTTCACCCACGACTCCAGGTAGTAGGTGCCCACCTTTCTGGAGAATACGGTGTTGTTCTGTCGCTGCATGCTGCTGACGGTCCATCCCTGTGCGGGGTCGCTCTCGAAGGAGGGGTTGACGATGCGTGCCGTCTGGTCGAGTGGTTTTGTGGGCGATGCGTTGTCCCATTTGTAGGTGTCCAGCTGCTGTGTGAGCACGTAGTGGGCTTCCAGCACCTCCGGCATGGTGGCCTCGGCGTTGTCGTAGACAGCCTGTGCGGCGTCGATGGCCGTCTTCAGCGCCTCGGCACCGATGCCCGTGCCGTTGCCGTACTGCGTGTTGGCCTGGTTGAGGGCCGTCCGCAGCGCCGTCTTCGAGACGGTCATATTCTTGCCTATGATCTGCACGTAGTCGATCAGCAGGTTGGCTGAGTTGGCCGACCCTTCGGCGCCGGCCTTGTAGCCGATCTGCAGCTTGCCTGTCGTCTGCCGGGTCAGGGTGAACTCTATCTTGTCCAGTATCCATTTTTTGGCGGGATAGCTGCTGAGGGTGGAGGTGACGGCGGTGCCGCTGTTGGGAATCCATGCGAGCTGCGAGCTGCCCTTCGAGGCCGTGAAGCCGTTGTACGTAGGCACGTTGATGGTGTACGTGCCGGCGGGCAGTGTGATGGTCTGGTAGTAACAGAACGTCTGCTCCCATCCCGTGGACAGCGCCAGCGCGCCGCCCGCCTCTCCGTCGTAGCCTGTGGCGGGTACGGAGCCGTTGTTGAAGGTGCCGCGGAAGCCGAACTCATAGACGCCCGTGATGGTGTACGTGGCTGAGAGGTCGGCCGTCCAGCCGTCGATGTCTCGCAGCTCCTGTGCCACCTTCGTGGTGCTCGATGCAGGGTAGTCGAAGTGTGCATCGAAGCCGGGATTCGCGAGGTAGTATTTGCTCACGTCGGCCTGTGCCCACAGCGAAGGGGTAAAGAAAGTGAAAAGTGAAAGAATGGAAAGTGAAAGATGGAGGGAGAATCTTGTTTTCATTTCTCTTATGCTCGTTTTTATTGGTTTGTCGGTGCAAAGATAGCCATTTCGCCTTGAACACCAAAGAAATCGGAAGAAATAAAAAACAGACGAGCAAAAGTGAAATGGGAGAAGGGCCACCCATGAACGGACGGACGAACGGACTCTCCCCCCGCCCTCCCTAAAGGGAGGGAGCAATTACCTGACAAGAGCAGATATTCGAGTCTTCTGCCTTTTGAAGTAACCGCTCCCTCCCTTTAGGGAGGGCGGGGGGAGAGTCCAGGGGGGAGAGTCCGTTTATCCTTTTTAGAAGAGCCTTACTATTCTGCGATGAGCAGGTAGTAGTTCTTCTTACCTCGCTGCACGAGCAGGTAGCGGCCGTCGATGAGGTCGGCAGTGGTTACGGGCTGGTCGAACTGTGCGAGCTTCTCTTTGTTGAGGCTGACGCCGCCGCCCTGCACCATCTTGCGCATCTCACCCTTGGAGGGGAAGCACTGTGTGGTGACGGCCATGAGGTCGACAGCTTTCGTGCCTTCGCCCTCGAGGAGGCTCTTGTCGATGCGGAACTGAGGCACGCCGTCGAAGACGTCGAGGAGCGTCTGCTCGTCGAGGGCCATGAGGGCTTCCTTGGTGCTCTTGCCGAAGAGCATCTGCGAGGCTTCCTGAGCGGCGCGCAGGTCGTCTTCGCCGTGCACCATCTTGGTGACCTCCTCGGCCAGACGTCGCTGCAACTCGCGTCGACCGGGGTCTTCGCGGTGTCGGGCGATGAGTTCGTCAATCTCTTCGCGTCCGAGGGACGTGAAGATCTTGATGTAGCGCTCGGCATCCTCGTCGGCCACGTTGATCCAGAACTGGTAGAAGCGGTAGGGCGAGGTGTAGCGGCGGTCGAGCCAGATGTTGCCCTGCTCGGTCTTGCCGAACTTGCGGCCGTCGCTCTTGGTGATGAGGGGGCAGGTGAGGGCATAGGCCTCGCCACCGCCCATGCGGCGGATGAGCTCGGTGCCGGTGGTGATGTTACCCCACTGGTCGCTGCCGCCCATCTGGAGCTTGCAGCCCTTATGGGTGTTGAGATAGTAGAAGTCGTAGGCCTGCAGCAGCTGGTAGGTGAATTCGGTGAAGGAGAGGCCGTCGCGTGCCTCGCCGTTGAGGCGTTTCTGCACGCTGTCCTTGGCCATCATATAATTGACGGTGATGTGCTTGCCCACGTCGCGCGTGAAGGCGAGGAAGGAGAACTCCTTCATCCAGTCGTAGTTGTTGACGAGCTCGGCGCGGTTGGGCGCATCGCTCTCGAAGTCGAGGAAGCGTGCCAGCTGTGCTTTGATGCAGCTGACGTTGTGTGCCAGCGTCTCTTCGTCGAGCAGGTTGCGCTCCTGGCTCTTGCCCGAAGGGTCGCCAATCATGCCCGTGGCGCCTCCGACGAGGGCGAGGGGCTTGTGGCCGCAGCGCTGCAGGTGGCGCAGCATCATGACGCCGCAGAGGTGCCCGATGTGAAGGCTGTCGGCTGTCGGGTCGATGCCCACGTAGGCTGTGACTTGTTCTTTCTGAAGGAGTTCTTCGGTGCCTGGCATCATCTGGTGGACCATGCCGCGCCATTTAAGTTCTTCTACAAAGTTCATGACGATTAACGTATTAACGATGAATGTTGATTTGCGGGTGCAAAGGTACAGAAAAAAGTGAAAAGTGAAAAATGAAAGAGTGAAAAGTGAAAAATGAACGAGCGAAAGAGTGAAAAGACGTCCC
>CAMVFC010000101.1 GCA_947166655.1 uncultured Prevotellaceae bacterium | reverse complement strand
CACCTTCTCGATAGCCGTAGCCTCGCCCAGGTAGAAGGCCTTCACGCCGCCGGCAGGAGCCGTCAGATAAGCGTGGTTAGCCTTAACTTTAGGCTCATCAGCGCTGGTGTCAACGAGGTAGAACGCAACCTTACCCCCATGGTTCTGGAGGATGTAGGAGCCGTTAGGAGCAGCCGTCTCGGTGTACACACCCGTCAGCAGACCCTCGGTCGGAGTTCCTTCAACAACCTTACCATAGAAAGTCTCGTTCACTGGAGACTCACTAAACAGCACAACAGGTGTGTTGGCAGGAATGGTGGTCTCAACCGGCGTCAGAGTCAGGACATTGTTCTCGCCGATGGCATCTGCTGCGATTGTGGAGGCTGTCACACCTGCAGGAATCGTCACATCAAAAGGAGCCACGAAGGTGGCATACTGAGCATCGGTGATGGCCATCGTGGCGGGAGTGGCCTTCTTAATCTCGATGTTAGAAACAATAGCTGCATAGTTAGAGCCATTCTGATTCCAGAACGACAAAGTATAGTTACCAGCATCATTTGTTGTGAATACATATACGAGTTCATCAACGCCCGCACCCGCACTTGTCTTCTTCGTGGTTTTCAGTGTTGTAGCCGCAACGTTTACACCAGCAGCATCCTTAATGGTCACTGAGAGTGATTTATTTGTATAATCACTACCGCCCCATGCACCAGTTTGCAACTTAACGTAGTAAGTTGTGGAAGCCTTCAAAGGCATTGTGTATCCACTGGTCTTACCATAGTTGTACCATGTTCCTGTGCTGCTGTTCGTGCCGTCAAAGCGAATGTAGAAGGCCGAGCGAGTGTCGCCCTGACCAAAGGCCTCCAGATTGTCATAGTTATCCATGCCAGAAGTGAGTACAAAAGTGCGTGCATGGTAGGAACCACCAAGACCTGCATCATCTGTAGAAACCCACCCTGCGGGAGCGCCATCGTTCTCGGAGAGTGCGAATGTACCATTATAGACAGCATTCATCTCACCGTCGTTAGCAGTCCAAGTGGCGGCGGTAATAGCTGCGGTAGCAGCCTGAACATCTTCCTGAGCATTTTCTGCCGTCTGATCGATAGCCTTGGCGACTGCCATGGCGACAGCACCAGCTACATTGCTATAAGGAGCATACTCACCATACTCAAAACCGAGGGTTTTGCTGGCGATAGCTTCATTCAGAGCTGCATAGTCCTCATCGGTAGCAGCCACGAATTCTTCTTCAGGCGTGAGGTCGCGAACCTTCGTGTACTTGACATTCTTGAAGCTGAGCCAGCTGATACCGGATTCAGCTACGACATTGAAGCTTACCGTCAGATTACCATCCTTCACGAGGCCTTCAGCTGTGAATTCTTTGAGATAGAAGTTTCCAGCGTTTTCACCACCTACGATTTCAACAGCATCGCCACCGTTCACATCCATTGTGATACCTGCGGCATCGGACGTTGCACTCTTACGTACCCAAACGGTAACACTGTAGAGACCATTGGGAAGGCCGGAAACTGTACCTGTCAATGTTTCTTCAGGAAGGCTGGCAGCACCCGTCCACGTCTCATAGAAAGGAACAGAGAAGCCTGTACCATCAGTGTCACCTTCCGTTGACCAAGTGTTCACATGGAGAGCTGGGTCAGCAGCAAATTCGCTTGCAAGAGCAAAGCCGTCGCGCAGATATGTAGCTGCGGGAGTTGTGTTGCCTGCATGCCATCCCGTAACACTTACACCAAGATTTGAAGCGGCAGCAGTAGCCTCCTCCTCAGTGAGGGAAAGGTCATCATACTTGTCAGAGATAGCCTTGATAGCATCAGCAAATGTCGTGATGGCCTCAGCAGAAGCGAAGTTGTGAGCGTCCTTGATAGCGTTGGCCTTATCGATAGCAGCCTTAGCAGACTGGTATTTCAGACCCTTAGCCACATAAGCAGCAGTAGCGTCTGTCAGAGCCTGAATCTTTGACTGATAATCAGCCTTCAGGCTTCCTGATGTGGGAGCATTTGCTCTCGCATTTGTTAGAGCGGTCTTTTCAGTCTCGGAGAAGCCGTCATAGTCTGCGTATGTAGCCAGAGCAGTCTCAGCGGCAGTGACAGCATTAGTCCACTGCTGTTCATAAATAGAATAGTCGGGAGCACCGAAGTACTTCAGGGTGAAATCGCGGAAGATGGTCCACTTGTCGGTCTCGGTATCTTGGTTGTCGATACCAATCTCGATATTACCAGCAGTTTCAACAAGGAACTTCAGGGCGACCTTACCGTTGCCACCGTCGAAGTAGGTCTCTGCTGCTGCCATAGTATTCACGACGCCACTTTCGACCCCAGGAATGAGGATCTTATCCTCCCCAGCATAGAAGTTGGTATTATGGTTGCCTGCGCGGTGGAAGCCAGTTACGCCGAACTCCCATGTACCAGGAGTCAGAGCGAGCGTCTGGTAGAACTTGAAGTTCTGCTGGTAGAATTCGCATTCATTGTTGGCGCATTTTGCGAAGCTACCTCCATTAGGAGATGAAGGATACATATAACTTGTCCAGAAGTCTGTATTCTGACGAACACTTGCGTTGTCCACCATGACAGCGGTAACGTCAATACCTTCAGCGGGAACGGTTAGTTTGGGAAGTTCGGCAAGGAATGTAGCTCGGAGAGAAGCGATAGCAGCTTCAACATCATCGTTCGTTGTAGCAGCAGCAACATCGGCATCAGGAGTAGTGGTATCAAGACCTGTTGCAATTGTCGTAGCCGAGGTCTTGATGGCATTGTATCGAGCGTAGTTGGTCTGCAGAGCTTTGGCAGCATCCACGAGGTTCGAAAGTGCAGTAGCTGCACTCGTGATTTGCCCTTCTGTTGTCAGGGCAGCCATGTCAATACCATCTGCATACGTCTTAGCTGCATTATAAGCAGCAGCGGTCGTTGTGCCTTCAAGAGCGGACACGTCGTCAATCATGGTCTGCAGAGCTTCCTTTAATGCCGTGAGGTCGGGACCATAATAAAGAATTCTGAAGTTATCTACAACGACCCATCCCGAAGGATCCTTAAAGCCAATGGTCATCTTGTGGTCGCCAACAATCACGGGATAAGCGTTGACAGTTTTACCAGCCACTTCATTGGACATCGTATTGTAGTTGCCTGCACTGGCTTTTGCCGAAACGGTTTCGCCGATTACCTCAGCCATACCTTTCGCATAGACATAAGCCGTTTTGGTATCATTGCCAGAAATCATGTCACAAGAAACACGGAAGCGGCCATTCGGAAGATCTGTCAGTTCCTGAAGCACGGAAACATTACTGTTGTTCCAGGACTCCATCGCACCCGTACCCCATTGCTGATTACCCGCAGAACCAGTACGTGTCCATCCGTCACCAGTTTTAGTGGAGAAATCAGGATTGACGACGTAGTACTCTGTGAGATCCTGAGGTTCGGTTTCTGTTGCCACAGATATATAATAATCGCGGCGAGCCTTATACAGAGCAGCCGTAGCAGCATTGATTTCTGCGACCGTTGCGCTGGCATTGTTGTAAACCGTTGCTGCGTCATCCGTATTGACGCCAAGAGCATTGACTTTCAAGTACTCATTGTACAAGCTGAGACGTGCCTGATATAGTTCTGTCGCTTCTCCGACATTGGCAGGCTGAATGAAGACCCAGTCGCAAGCAAATCCAGCGTCTGGACTAACCGTTGCATAGACGGCAGTGGGATAAGTACTAGAAGCACCTTCCCAACCCCAGCACTTGCTTTCATAGTCGGCCATTGTGTTACCATAGGTGGCATCAGATGCAACGGCACGGATATGATAGTAACCGCTCGTTTGCTTGACAAATTCGAAAAAGCGTGACGCTTTCGTGTTGTTACCATCCACATGCATTTCACCCTTACCACTATAAGCACCAGAGATGAAGGTGTAACCGTTGTCGGGACGTTGAATAGTCCAACCCGAGCCAGAATCGGTCAGCGTCATATCCAAGCCCGTACTTGTCAGAACAGAAGATGTTGTCCAACCATACCATGAAGAGCCACCATCGAGGAACTGACCTGCTCCAACGTTCATGATTTTGTACTTTGTCCCCGACACGGGATCTTCACCCGCAATCGTAGGAGCCGTCCAAGACTGGGCGCTCACGCCCATCGTGAACATCGCCGCCGTAGCGGCGAGAAGAAGTTTAATTTTCTTCATTTGTTAATAAAATTTGGTTAGTTAAAGATGAATTATTAAGTCTCGTTATATAGAGATTTCGGGGGGGAGGGATTAACACATTAAGCTATTGTAAAGAACTCGTCTGCAGTTAGTACTGGAATCTTTGAAGCCTTGAAATCCTGTTTATTACGAGTTATGATGTAATCAACGCTTTGATTTGAAGCAGAAAAGTACTGAAGAGCATCTTCTACATCGCTAAACTCTGATAACAACGCCTGTTCAACCACTAGTTCATCCGTACAAGCGACGTGAGAGAGGCTTCTTAGACGCAACAGCATAGGTTTAACGCTTGACTCGTCCCGCTTTCCTATCAGATAGGATGCCGTTGCATAAGTGATAGGTGTCACATAAAGTTCCACCTCCTTCCTTGCAGACAAAGCGAATATATTAGCTGCAGCCAAGAAGAAAGGTTCTCGGCGCTGGAGCATGTCCATCACTATGTTCGTATCAAGAAAGAGACGTTTCATAGGTTTTTCTGCGCCAAATGAGAATAATAGACATCTCGTTCCTCACCATCATGGGTTGGAGCGGCGACGCCAATGAGGTCTCGAACAATCTCTGGAAGTTCACTTTCGCTGAGCAGATGTGGCACCGCGATGCCACTATTCTCCGTTGACCTATTCTCCTTCTCCTGCCGCGAGGACTCATACAAGCGGTCGGCAAGCCAACGTTTATTGCCTGCCGTGAGTGTGAGACCTTGCAGATAGGTCCAAACATTATTTAATGAAGTTACATTCATATTGTATTGCTGAGAGAACTAGGCCTCTACGTTTGTTAATAAATTTAGTTAATTAATTAGGTGTATTAAGTCTCGATATTTGGAGATTTTGGGGTGAAAGGTTATTTCTTGTTGTAAACCACTGATGTTAGTTATTGGAACTATTTATCGTTGTAATGACCATATGAAGATAAGACAAGTATGAGGACTTCTGTTTCAAATATGCGATAGACGAGTCGATGTTTTTTGTTATCTGTCTGCTCCATCTATTTCCCGGTTTCCCCTTCAAGGGCTCTGGGTGTCCCGTACCTGTCTTTGGATGATCCATCAATTCGTTGATGAGCTTAACGGCTTTCTTGAAAGCAGCGGGTTCGCTTTTCTTAACCGTTGAAGGTCTTCCATTGCTTCTGGGATATATTCTATTGCGAACATTCGTCTTATCTCTCATTAAAGACTGTTCAACCACGCATTCATCTGCTCACGATCTGTGAAACGAATTCCCTCACCGCGTTGGAACTGTTCTTCCGCCCTGTCCAATTTCGCAAAGAACTCTTCCTCGGTCATGAGCGATGGGTCAGCTTTTTGTTCTTTTGCCAACCGCTTGATATATTTCACGGCGCGCTTAAGGAGTCCTTCATTCTGCGCTACAACACTGAGGTCATAGAAGAAATCGCCGTTGAGTAATGCAGTCTGATTCATATTGCATCGTAAAATTGTAAAGAGGACACTTGTTATTTAGAGAGTTCGAGGTAAAGGTATTCTTATTCGTTCATATTCAGCTAACGGCAAGCATCTTATGGAGGGGGTTGAGCTACCTGTCCATATATTTATAGATGTGCGAATTAGACCTATTTCGTGACAAAGATAGTAAGAATAACTTTTCATAGTTCAGATATTAAGTTAAATTTTATTAAAATATATTTCCTGTCGGGAAATACAGCACCCTCGGACGGGAGAGATGTATTTCGCGACAGGAAAAAATATAAATGAAGATGACGCTAACAGCTTCTTACAGCATCATTTCCCAAAGGGGTTTCACAGCGAATTCATCACCGAAGGTGTCGGTGAGGCTGATCTCGATGTCCTGCGTACCAAGACCTTCAACGAGGCTGACGGCCATGAGGGCTGCGCGCGGACATACGCCTTCGAATGTGATGCCGGGAGTGATATATGTTTTTTTCATTGTAACCATTCTTTATTAGTTTCGTAAAATCGGGTTCCGGACGCCCCTCCCACAGAGGAAGGGAGTGTCCGTTACTCTTTCACTTTTTACTTCACTACCACCTTCTTACCATTCTGGATGAAGATGCCTTTGTGTGCAGGCTGGCTGATGCGACGGCCGTCGAGGGTATAGACGCTTTCGCTCTGTGTGCGCTGTCCGCCGCGGAGGTCTTCGATGCCGTCCACGAGCTGTCCGTCGACACTGATGCCTTTCACCTCGGTGCCTTCAGCCACCTCGAAGTAGCCGCGGAAGCCCTTGATGGTGGCTGTCTCGGTAGCGGGGATGAGGCGGCCCTGGTTGGTGAGACCCACCTTGCCCGTGAGCTCACCGGTGGCCATGGGCGCATAGGTGCCATGGAAGGTGACGTTGCCATGCTGGCTGTCGCCTGCGGTAGTCGTGAAGTTGAAGACGGTGACGTTCTGGAAGGTGAAGGTGTGGGCAGCTTCCTTGGCATAGATGACATAAGGGCTGCCGATGCCGAGGGAGGCGGTGCGGGTGAAGGTGAGGAGACCGTCGTCGGTGACACCGCTGAACTGATAGACCTCGATGCCCTCGCCGAAGACAGACAGGTCGCTGACCTGGAAGGGCAGGCAGATGGTGTTCCAGCCCTGCTTGAGGGAGTAGGTGAGCTGCGCTACGCTGTAGGTGCCCTCCTCAATGGTGGCGGCCACGCTCTCGTCGAGGATGAGGGCGGGAGCGATGGTGAGAGTGAACTCGTCGGATCTCAGCGTGCCGCCGGCATATTCGACTTCGATATAGGCCTTGACGTCGGTGAGTGCTTCCTGCGGGGTGTAGGTGAGCTGGAACTCAGCGGTGGCCGAGGGCATGACGGTCTGCTGCACTGCGGTAGCTACGACCTTGCCGTCGACGACGAGGCGTGCCGTGGCAGTCTCTTCGCTACCTACCATCTCGGTCACGCGGACGCTGGCGGTGTAGTCGATGAACTGATTGCCACGGGCAGGCACGGTGGCGCCGGTGATGGCCATGAGGTGCTCGGGCAGAGCGAGCTGGAAGCCCTGAAGGTTGTCGATGTAGTTATAGCGGCCAGTAAACTTGAAATAGTAATAGCCGTCGGCAGGAGCGGTGAAGGTGAAGTGCTCGTAGGTCTTGTCCTCGGAAGCGACGTGGTTGATAGCCTCTGTCCAGGTGGCCATGTCGTCGGTGGAATAGTAGACGACGAATGCTTCGTCCGACCAGGGCAGATAGGCCTCGAACTCGAGGTCTTCGTCAGCCTTGGCCTGCAGACGCGGAGTGATGAGGGTAGTGCCTTCCGTGAGACCGGCGTAAGCCATCTGTGTCTCGTTAGCCTCGACAGCGGGTTTGGCAGCGGCCCAGCCGTTATTGATCCACTGTGGGGGAATGCCTTCCTCGAAGTCCTCGGTCCACATATTGGGGTTCTTGGCGTTGGCAGAAGCCTCGATCTTCACGGCCGTACCGTCGTTGGGCGTCACAGTGATGATAGCCGTGGCGTAGCCATAGGTGCCGTCGACATAGTTGTAGGTGATGGTGACATCGGCACTCTCGCCAGGCTGCACGCTAAGGGTAGCGGGGTTGACGGTGAACTGCTCGTTGTCGCTGGCGACGGTGGCTGTCAGCGTAGCATCGCCGCTGTTGGAGACGGTGATGGTCTCGCTCTTGGAGGCGGTCAGCTTGCCAAAGGCAACGGACGTTTTATCGACAGCCATCACGGCCTTGGGCACCTTATAATAAGACATCAGGTTGATGATGTAGGCCTCCAGTCCGCTGCCCTCGGCGGGCATGATGGTGAGTACGCCGGGGCCGTTGCCAGCCGGTGTACCGATGGTGAGCTCGAAGCTCCCGCCGGCAGCGATGGTGGCGCTGGTGGCACTGAGCGTATAGCCGGCAGTGGTGCTGAAGGTGACCTTCAGCTCAGCCTTGCCCGGATTCGTCACGGTGATGGTCTTCTCGGAACCGGCAGGCAGGTCGGCAAAGCCCCAGCTGAGGTCGCCGCCATTGGCGATGTCCACGACTTCGAGCTTAGGACGGGGTGCCACGGGCAGCAGTTTGCCGCCGTAGATGTTATCGATCTGCACGTTCCAACCGCAGAAACGGATGAACTTGGCCGTGGCAGGAAGGGTCACCTTATAGGTTCTCCAAGCCTCATCGGTCATGGTGGTGAAGGCTTCAGCAGCATCGACCCACTCCGTGCCGTCGGCAGAATACTGCACGGTGAGACTGGGATCGACATAGTAAACACTACCCTTGCGTGCATCGAACTGCAGCGTCTCGCCTTCGGCGAAGGTCATCTCTGTGGTGGTGAGGGCAACAGCATACATGGAGCCACTGGCAGCGGTAGCAGCATAGCCATCGGCCACCTGCCAAGCATAGCTGTCGATATCGTACTCACCGACACTTACGCTCTTCCACTCTTCCGGCATCTCATCGAAACCGACAAACATCTTGTCAGCATCGCGAACGGTACCTTTCACGGTGATGACCACGGGGTCGAGGCCGCTGGCAGCAGCCGGCGTGATGGTCACCTTGCCGTCGGCAGTGGTAGCCTTCAGCGTCACGGTCAGTTCGGCCTTGCCCTCCGGAGCTATCGTAGCCGAAGCAGGCGACACCTGGAGGCCGGCAGTAGCAGCGACAGTGAGGTTGAGAGCAACCTTACCGGGGTTGCTGAGGTAGAAGACGGTCTGAGCGCCAACCTCAGCCAGGCCGAAGTCAAAGACAGTGGGTTCGTCGCCATCGGCATCTGTCACCTTGAGGGCGGCGCCTTCAGAGACGGTATAGAGTTCGCTGACGAAGTCGTCGATGGCGGCATAGTTGATCTGGAGAGCCAGACGTGTGCCCTTGGTCAGGGTGAACGACTGCTGCGCCCACGATGTGCTGGCGAAGCCCGATGTCCACTCCACGGAAGCACCGGCGATCTCTTCGCCGACACCGTTATCGTCGTAGGCATAGACTTTCACGCCACCCGCCGTACTCTTGTTATAGGCACGGTAGTAGAAGGATACGGTGCCCTGAACGGCGGGGGTGACGACGTAGCCCTCGCCATAGTTCTTCGTGGTGCGGAAGAGACCGTAGCCTGAGCGGGCACGGTCGTCAGCTATCACATAGTCGCTGCCGTAGGAGCCGGCTGTCGTGTTCACGACGGTCCATCCTTCGGGCAACTCGGAAGAGCCGTTGAAGTTGGCCGTGTAGTCACCGGCACTCGTCATCGGCGCCTGCGCATAAATCTGCGCAGTGCCCCACAGTGTGAGGCACAGCGCATAGAGAATTGATTTCTTCATTAGAATGATATACTTGTTTTTTTAACGATAGTCTCCGCTATATTCTTCAACACCAGGGACGACGGAAAACTCGTCAGCCTCTTCGTACAGTTTGCTGACGGCGAGGATGGCAGCCGATGCCGACAGGCGCAGCTCCTCAACGGCGGGAATGATATATGTCTTTTTCATAACTTTATATTTTGTTGCCCACCGCCCCCTCTCAAAGAGGGGACGGATGGGCCTCTTTTATTCTTTTATTTGACAACCACTTTCTTGCCATTCTGGATGAAGATACCCTGATGTGCTTTCTGCACGCGACGGCCGGCGAGGTCGAAGAGACCCTCTACCTCCTGACTATCTACGGGCACGATGCGCACATCCGTGGCCAGATCGCCCTGGAAGACGAGGGCCTTGACAGGAGCACCTTCAGGAATCTCGAAGTAAGCACGGAAGCCCTTGATGGCAGCCTCTGCCGTACCCTTACGGATGCGTGCATCGTCGGTGACGCCATATTTGCCATCCATGCCAGGGGCGGCGATGGGAGCGTAGGTGCCGTGGAAATAGACGTTGTTCGAAGACTTGTAGAAAGCATCATCGTCGTTGGAGGCGATCGTGATGTCGGTCAGCGCAATGTCACCTGTCAAAGCTTCGGGCAGGAAGACGATGTAAGGATAGCTGGCCTTGAGCGTGGTGACGGTGTTGAAGCTCAGCTCGCCTTCGCTGGTGTACTCCTTGAATTCATAGGCCTTGGCGCCTGTGTCGAAGAAGGCCTCGACGTCGTTGATGGTGAAGGGCAGGCAGACGGTGTTCCAGTCCTTAGCGAAGGTACGCTTCAAGGTGACATGGTCGTAGGTGCCAGCCACGACGGCCTCGGA